>NZ_JAPJZK010000001.1:4042924-4342985 GCF_026309355.1 Spartinivicinus marinus | reverse complement strand
AGCTCCTGCAACAACAACGGCACGTGACGGTTTGGGCCCTGTTTTTAATACGAATGGCTGTCAGAACTGTCATATCAAAGATGGGCGCGGTCACCCACCAGAAAGCCCAAGCGATAATGCGGTCTCCTTACTAGTCAGATTAAGCGTGCCAGCTAAAACCTCAGAAGAAAAACAACAGCGGGTTTATTCAGGAATCATACCCGAGCCAACCTACGGTGGCCAACTACAAGATTTTGGGGTACCAGGGGTACCAGAAGAAGGTAAGGTGAATATTAAATATACACCCATTACTGTTAAGTTTGCCGATGGAGAAACTGTCACGCTACGAAAACCTAACTTAACCATAACTGGGCTTAATTATGGTCCCATGCAAAAAGACGCATTGTTCTCTGTCCGAGTAGCTCCCCCAATGATTGGTTTAGGCTTATTAGAAGCCATCGCTGAAACAGACATTTTAGTCAATGCTGACCCCGATGATCGTAATAACGATGGTATTTCAGGCAAAGCCAACCAGGTCTGGGATAAAACTAAACAGCAAACAACCTTAGGCCGGTTTGGCTGGAAAGCAGGCCAGCCATCCTTAATGCAACAAAATGCTGCTGCTTTTAATGGTGATATTGGGATTACTTCCAACTTATTTCCAGCCACTGATTGCACCCCTAAACAAGCAGCTTGTCAAAAGGCAGCAACTGGCGGTAACCCAGAAGTAGAAGATAAAATTCTTAAATTTGTGGAGTTTTACACACAAAACCTAGCGGTCCCTGCTCGTCGTAACCTGGATGATCCTCAGGTACAACAAGGTGAAAAACTATTTCAACAAGCCCAATGCGACAACTGTCATATCACTCAGTTTAAAACGCCCACACTTAAAGAACAGCCTGAGCAGTCCAATCAAGTTATTCACCCCTATACCGACTTGTTAGTACACGATATGGGCGAGGGGCTTGCCGATAATCGTCCTGAGTTTCTGGCCAATGGCAAAGAGTGGCGAACTGCACCCTTGTGGGGTATTGGACTTATCCAACAAGTCAATGGCCACACCTACTTGCTTCATGATGGACGCGCCCGCAATCTAATGGAAGCCATTCTTTGGCATGGCGGTGAAGCAGAAGCAGCGAAACAACGTGTCCTCAACATGGCTAAACAAGACCGCCAAGCTTTACTAGCCTTTCTCAATTCACTGTGATTTTTAAGATGCCGACATGAACTTTAAGCAACTTTCCACTATCTTAAATAAAACCTACCTCCTAACAACACTCCTAACAACATTGCTCATTGCCGCTAGTAACAGCTACTGGCTGAGCAATGTGGCTTCGGCCGATTCACCACCTCCAGCAGCACTAAGTGTACATCAACAAGTGTCAGGGTTTTATCAGCAACTGACCAACGCAGCCCGTTACTTCCAGCAGTCATCTTTAGAACTATGCCAATCACCTTCTACAGCAAAGTTCACCGTTGTACAAAATCACTGGCGACAGTTGATGAATAGCTGGATGATTGCCGAAGTGATTAATTTTGGTCCAGTACAACAGGGTAATATGGCTTGGCGGTTTCAGTTCTGGCCTGATAAAAAAAACCTGATCAAGCGAAAAGTAGAAGGTTTTTTAGCAGCTCACTCTCAACCGAGTACAATTGCTACAGAAACAGTTAAAACATCCAGTGTGTTGGTACAAGGGTTAAGTGCTGCTGAGTACTTGTTGTTTGATCCTCAGCTTAAGACTACTCAACAGGTCATTAACAATCCCCAACGCTGCCAAATGCTGGCCAGTATCAGTGCTAATTTATTTGCAAATGCTCAGCAGCTTGAAAAAAGCTGGCAAACTGAAACTGCTACTAATAAACCAACTGTCGAAGAGAGTATCAGCCAGCTGCTTAATGGCATGGCTACGCTTATTGAACGTAGCCATAAAAAGCTGGTTATGCCACTTGGCAAACAAAAAGCCAATCCTTATTTTTCAGAGTCCTGGCGTAGTCAGCATTCAATCGAAAATATTAAACACAATTTGATTAGCATCAAACAACTTTATCAGGTTCAACTAAAACCTCTGCTATTAGAGAAAAAACAAGGCAATTTATTAGCAGAGAAAATCGATCAACAATTTAACTTTACCTTTAAACTGCTTGGTCAATTTAAACAGTCACTTTTTGTTTTATTAAAACACCAGCAATTAGAGCAAACAACTCAACTGGCCCAAAGCTTAAAGCAATTAAAACAGCTATTCAGCCAACAATTACCCGACAAGTTAGGGGTAATCATTAGTTTTAACGCTAATGATGGAGATTAATGACATGAATCGGCGACAGTTTCTGGTCAGCCTTGTTGCTGGCAGTACCGGCTTAGCCGTCAGCCAGCTTAATTGGGCGCAGGCTTCTCCCCCACTCTTAATGAGTGCTTATAAGAATCAAACAGGCCAATACGGCATTGCTGCTTTTTCAACAACAGCTAACAAACCACTATGGCAACTACCTTTACCAGCCAGAGCCCATGCAGTCAGCTGTCACCCTAGTCAACCACTCGCAGCTGTGTTTGACCGTCGACCAGGCCAGCAGATACACATTATTGACTGGCAACAGGGTAAATTACTCACCACTATAAAAGCAGCTGCTAAACGGCACTTTTACGGGCACGGCACATTTAGCCGGGATGGCAAACAGCTATATTGCACAGAAAATAATTGGCAACATGGCACTGGCGTTATTGGTATTTATGATACCCAGGATTTTACTCGCCTAGATGAAATAGCCAGTGGTGGTATTGGCCCCCATGAGATAGTGCTACATCCCGATGGACAAACGCTGGTGGTCGCGAATGGAGGCATATTAACTCACCCGAACAGTGGTAGGAAAAAGCTCAACCTGGATAGTATGACCCCCAACTTGAGTCATATCAGCATTGAAACAGGCAAACTGGTTGATCAACAATCCTTTGTTCATCACCAACTGAGTATCCGTCATTTAGCTATTTCTCAACAAGGCCAGGTCGTTGCGGGTATGCAATATCAGGGTGACCAGTCAGATATTGAGCCTTTAGTTGCTAGCCAGTTTGCTCAAGGTCGCCCCCTAACCCCACTTGCTGGAGATGAACTAGCCTGGCTGCAAATGAACCAATATACGGCTAGCGTCTGTATTCTTGATCATGCTGATACTGTCGTTATTACTTGTCCTCGAGCTAATCAGATAATGAGCTGGCAGCTGAGCACTGGCAAGTTAGGCAGCATCCTTAATGTGGCAGATGCTGCTGGGGCAGTTGCAATAAGCAAAAATCACTGTGCTATTACGACCGGACTTGGGCACTTGCATACAATAAAATGCCACCAAGGCTCAATGACACCAATGACTCAACAACGTTTTGCAGATATCGCTTGGGACAACCACTTGGCACTTGCAACTATCTGATACTAAATGCCTCCTTCCCTACTGAGGTGTCGCAAAAGGGGGTTGAAAATAAGTCTAGTGTCCGATATAGAATAACAGGGTATTCTTTTGCCGCTCTTGAAGGGCCTTCCATAGCCCATTAAGAGCTAAAGCGACATCCCTGTCTCAGCTACAGAACACCCTGCCACTCCATATCCTCTAAGTTTTGCGACAGCCTCACTAGGTGCTAAATTTTAGTCACTCAATTGTAAAAAAACGTCAGCTTTCATCTACACTTAAACCTGTTAGCAACTTAGTGATTCACTCTGTCGGAAAGAAGCGTTTAGCTATTGAGGTGTTGTAATGGAGTGGCTAAAGCAAAGCTTGGTAGTCAAAATTTTCTCATTATTTATTGTGGGGCTTATCCTAATATTTGCTGTTTCCGAATGGGGTTTTCTAAGATTTAGTCATACTGTTGATCAACATCAAACGTTACTTAATCAAGAATTTAATAACGCACTTACCATTACTCAAATTAACCTTGAGTTTAAGCGACAGGTTCAAGAATGGAAAAATGTTTTAATTCGCGGTAGTGATGCTAGCCAACTCAATAAATACTGGGGGCGTTTTGAAGATCAAGAAAAAAAAATTAAAGGCATGCTAGCAACGCTTCAACAAAATGTTAAGGATAAAGAAACTCTCAACACCCTCGAAAAATTCAATACTACATACCAGGAAATGACTAAAAAATACCGCCAAGGAAAAGATACCTTTGTTCAATCCAAATTTGATATCAGTAAAGGTGATAAAAGTGTCAGTGGTGTTGATCGAGAACCATCAAAATTATTAGAAGAGGCTGCTGCACGTTTATCTACAATAGCCGCCGAAGAAGCCGCTACTGCAAAAGCAGACAGTAATAAAGTCAGTTTAGTGGCGACCTCTTCCATGGTAGTTATTTTAGTGATTGTTGGTGTTGCCTTAAGCTTAATGTTGCATCACTTCCTGGTAAAACCAACCAGACAAATAATCGACCATATCAGCAATGTTAGCCAGGGTGAACTTACTAACGTATTAGAGCTTGATCGTGAAGATGAGCTTGGCAGGCTTGCCAGTGCAGCCAACCAGCTTCAATTTTCCCTGAAAACGACTGTGACCAACCTAAAAGATGCGTTAAGCAGTTTATCTTTTTCTTCCTCAGAGCTAGTGCAAATTTCTTCTGGAATCAATAAAGGCATTCAGGAACAACACTCCAGAACAGATCAAGTCGCCACAGCAATGAATCAAATGACCGCTACAGCAAATGAGGTGGCAGAGCATGCCCAAGGTGCTGCTAGTGCTGCCAGCCAAGCGGATGAATCAGCCCAGGAAAGCATGACGGTAATGGAAGGCACCATTAAAACCATTGAAAGTATGTCGCAGGAAATCGCCAATGCTTCAGAGGTCATCCAAAAGCTGGAAGAAGACACTAAAAGCATTGGTACTGTATTAGACGTTATTCGCGGTATAGCAGAGCAAACTAATTTGTTAGCACTTAATGCAGCAATTGAGGCTGCTAGAGCAGGAGATCAAGGTCGGGGCTTTGCTGTGGTGGCTGATGAAGTAAGGACATTGGCCCAGCGTACTCAACAATCAACCGCTGAAATACAAGGCATTATTGAAAATGTACAGGTAGGTGCTCACCATGCGGTTGAAGCCATTGAGCGAGGCAAAACGCAAACAGACCTTGGCGTAGAAAGAGTGTCCCAGGCAGGCACTGCGCTAAAAAATATTACTCAAGCAGTTGAAGAAATTCGCGATATGAATCATCAAATTGCCACTGCAGCAGAAGAGCAGACGTCAGTGGCAGAAGATATCACTCAAAATATTCATGAAATCACCACCATTGCTTCTTCCAACAGCGATCAAGCAGAAAAAACCGCTCAAACCAGTGCAGCCTTAGAAGACTTGGCCAATGAGCTAGAGAAAATTGTTAATAAGCTAGGCCAATAAATATCTTTTTTGGTTTCCTCAAAACAAAAACCCCTCAGTTGAGGGGTTTTTTTAGCTACCAGAGAGGCTAGCGAGGCAAAACAGCCGGCATTACATCATGCCGCCCATTCCACCCATGCCGCCGCCCATGCCGCCCATATCAGGAGCAGCTTTTTCTTCTGGAATTTCAGCAACCATGGCTTCAGTAGTGATCATTAGACCAGCAATAGAAGCCGCTGCTTGTAGTGCAGCACGAGTCACTTTAGCTGGGTCAAGGATACCCATTTCGATCATATCGCCGTACTCACCCGTTGCCGCGTTGTAACCAAAGCTACCTTCGCCTTGCTTAACTTTGTCTACCACTACAGAGCCTTCATCACCCGCATTTTCAGCGATTTGGCGAATTGGAGACTCTAAAGCACGTAGAGCTAAGGCAATACCTTGGTTCTGATCTTCGTTATCACCTTGCACTGAGATATCTTGTAAAGCACGAATCAGTGCAACACCACCACCCGCAACAACACCTTCTTCTACTGCTGCACGAGTAGCGTGTAACGCATCTTCAACACGCGCTTTCTTCTCTTTCATTTCTACTTCAGAGCCAGCACCTACTTTGATGACCGCAACACCACCCGCAAGCTTAGCAACACGCTCTTGCAGTTTTTCTTTGTCATAGTCAGAAGTAGATTGCTCAATTTCAGCACGAATTTGCTCAACACGCGCTTGAATATCAGCAGCAGCGCCAGCACCATCAACAACAGTAGTATCTTCTTTAGTGATAGTGATACGCTTAGCTTGGCCAAGATCATCCAAAGTAGCGCCTTCTAAAGACAAGCCTACTTCTTCAGAAATAACGGTTCCGCCAGTCAGGATAGCGATATCTTGTAGCATAGCCTTACGGCGATCACCAAAACCAGGCGCTTTAACAGCAGCGACTTTAACGATACCGCGCATGTTGTTAACAACCAGTGTTGCTAATGCTTCGCCTTCAACATCTTCAGCAATAATTAACAGTGGCTTAGATGCTTTAGCAACAGCTTCTAGCACTGGTAACAGATCGCGGATGTTAGAGATCTTCTTGTCAACCAACAGAATGTATGGGCTTTCCAGCTCAGCACTCATGCTTTCTTGGTTGTTGATGAAGTAAGGTGACAGGTAGCCACGGTCGAACTGCATACCTTCAACAACGTCTAGTTCGTTCTCTAAACCACTGCCTTCTTCTACAGTGATTACACCTTCTTTACCTACTTTTTCCATTGCTTGAGCAATGATTTCACCTACTTGCTCATCAGCGTTAGCAGAAATAGTACCTACTTGAGCAATAGACTTTGAGGTTTCGCATGGAGTTGCAGCGGCTTGTAGTTTTTCAACAACAGCAATAACAGCTTTGTCGATGCCACGCTTCAGGTCCATTGGGTTCATGCCTGCAGCAACAGACTTCAAACCCTCATTAACGATAGCCTGGGCTAATACTGTAGCAGTCGTAGTACCGTCACCCGCTTTATCATTCGCTTGAGACGCGACTTCTTTAACCATTTGCGCGCCCATGTTTTCGAACTTGTCTTTCAGTTCGATTTCTTTCGCAACAGAAACACCATCTTTTGTAATGGTTGGCGCACCGAAAGATTTTTCAATAATTACATTACGACCTTTTGGCCCTAAGGTAGCTTTAACTGCATCTGCTAATTGGTTAACACCTAGCAACATGCGCTGACGGGCGTCATCACTGAAAACGACTTCTTTTGCCATGTTAATATCCTTACTTTGAACTAAATTATCTGTTTAAGAAAGCGAGAAATAAATTAAAAAGGCTTAGCCTTCCAACACACCATAAATTTCGCTTTCATTCATGATGATCAGCTCTTCGCCGTCAATTTTTACTGTGTTGCTTCCAGCGTACTGACCAAAAACGACCTTGTCGCCAACTTTAACACTTAATGGACGTACTTCGCCGTTATCTAAAACTCTGCCTTCACCAATAGCAACAACTTCACCTTGGTTAGGCTTTTCAGCAGCAGTACCTGGTAACACAATGCCGCCAGAAGTAGTGGTTTCTTCTTCTTGACGACGTACGACAACGCGATCGTGTAATGGACGGATTTTCATTGATCACTCTCCAATGTTTTTCAATTCGCCGAGTGTTGCTCAACTATCGTATAAATCAGCACAGCATAATCAGCTTATTGCTATGCAGCATTCCTTAAGAAAGCAGCCTTAAGAAAGCAGCTAAATTGATCCAGTCATCAGTAGATTACGCCTACAACTGGAAGGCAGACCATTCTATGACTGACATCAAACTTTTGTGTGAAGGAAGATGGGGTTGCTCCAAAAACTTTTCAACACCTTTCAACAAATTTTTTTAAATTTTTTTCTACCAAGAGAGTTAATCGACTAACTACTCAAGTAGTATTTTTAAGTGTGATAGCGCTGAAATGCTCATGAAGGTATCACCTACGAGCAGTGCTGAAGGTAACGGATAATGGTTACAGTAGGTAGCCCCCACTAGTAAGTAGTGGTCAGATGTAGTACGACATATAAATACTTTATGCCATTGACTCTATCCCATAGAGTATTTGTACTCGTTGTTATTTGTTTAGTTTATGCCAGTCATCTTCTCGCTTAAATTCTCCATCGATAATATGAGGGTCGCGATGAGAAGATGCTTCTGCGGTAAAGTGAGCTGAAGTATGCATATTATGCACTTTAAAACCCTTCTTAATTGCCTGCTTAATCAGCCAGTGACGGGTAAAAGGGAGTAAACAGCAAAAGCCAAGGGCATCAGTAACAAAACCTGGCGTGAGTAATAAAGCCCCTCCAACGGCCAGTATAATACCTTCAGCCATTTCCTTTGCTGGTATTTGCCCCTGCTGCATTTTTTGCTGAGCATGCATCAGTGTTGACAGGCCTTGCTGACGCAGCAACTGCAATCCAATCACCGCTGTTAGTAACACTAAACCGATGGTTAACCATGCACCAATCACTTCCCCCACTTTAATCAGCACAAACATTTCAACAATGGGGACAACAATAAACAACATTAGTAAGGGGCGCATGGTTTTAATCTCCTAAAGCACACTGATAAAGAAGTGAGATCACCCCTTCATAACATACTTTTTGCTAACAAAGCCTTCATGTCCTTATAAAGATGAAGGCAAATTCAGTTATTTTCAACCCCCTTACATGTAATAAATCATATAAGCGATTCATCAACCGGCCATAGCGACTAACTGCTTTCTCACTTGCTGAGGTGTTTCGGCCACTTCATGAAAAGCAAGCCGTATCACTTTGTCTGCGACTCGCAAGTTAAACCCTTCGCTATCAATCCCTGCCATCTGAGGAGTTACGCCATCTGGCAACTGAATACTAGCCTTTTGGCAATAGGTTATCATAGCTTTAGTATGATCCTGATTCATGTGTTGTACCATCCCCTGCTCAACCTCACCGAAGAAAGGGTTCGACTTGACTAGCAGCTCTGGCTCTAACCAATAAATTTCGCCAAACCCACCAATAAAACGAGCACGAACCAGCTCAATCACATAAAAATCAAAGTCGTGCGTTTGGTGATAGCCTCTGGCCTGAGGGAAAAATGCATAGTAACGCTCAGCCAGTAATGGATCATTTACCTGATAAGCATCGCCCACCCAAGTGAGTCTGGCTCCAGTTTGAATATCATCAATATCGGCTTCCGTTACTGTTAGCGACACTTTATTATCAGCCTCTATATTTTTTGTATGCTGAGCAATGCGACTGATCAGCATCACTAAATTCCCTTTGCCATCCAAGCAATAAGGCACTACCGAACCAAACGGATAGCCTGGTAATGAAAGTGATTGAGTAGCCAAAACACCATGATATTGGTTTAGTAACAACTGTCGTGCAGCTAAAGCTGCTTGCTCTTTTTTGCTCATTTTTCTAACCAATGGTATTACCAATAATAAACGAAGAGTTGCCAGAAAATAATAATCATTCTCACCTAAATAAGCTACTACTACCAGCTTAAATCAGATTACTTAGGAGCCACTAAATGGATATTACCAATAAAGTGATTGTCATTACTGGAGCTGCTCAAGGGCTTGGCCGGGCCATGGCCGAACGCTTTGCCAAACAGCACGCACACTTGGCATTAGTAGACCTTAATGAAGATAAATTGCTAGAAGCGGTTAATTACTGCCAATCACTTGGGGCAAAAGCTCACTCGTTTATAGCTAATGTGGCAGATGAAACATCCGTTGAAAACTTATTTGAGCAAGTGAGTCAACAGTTTGGAAGGGTCGATGTCCTCATCAATAATGCCGGAGTGTTACGGGACCGCATGTTAGTGAAAGTCAAAGACGGCCAAATCGTCAATAAAATGAGTTTGGCAGAATGGCAAAGCGTTATTGATGTTAATCTGACTGGGCTGTTTTTATGTGGTCGTGAATGTGCAGCAAAAATGATTGAAAAGCAGCAACCTGGCGTCATTATCAACATTTCCAGCATTGCTCGAGCAGGCAATATTGGTCAAACCAACTATGCCGCAGCCAAAGCCGGTGCAGTTGCCTTAACTGTTACTTGGGCAAAAGAACTGGCACGACACGGTATTCGTTGCGCAGCCATTGCACCAGGTTTTATTGGTACTGAAATGACCGCTAGCATGAAGCCAGAAGCATTAGAACGCATGACATCGCAAATCCCTTTAGGTCGGATGGGTGCTCCTGATGAAATTGCACAAGCGGCTGAGTTTATTCTACAGAATGATTATTTTTCGGGGAGAGTGGTAGAAGTAGACGGCGCCTTCCGCCTTTAGGGCAGCTCCAAAAATGTTCTTTTTCCGCGATAGCTGCGTTAGCACCGTACTCAGGTCCTCATGTATTATTTATACACTGCGGCCCTCCGTGCGGTGCTGCCTTGCTCTCACGAAAAAATTACTATTTTTAAAGACGCCCTTTACTCCACAAATTACACTCTACTCTGATCAACGTTAATGACCTAGCTGGCTCGAATAATACTCACAGCGAAGAGTATTACCACTTATAACCTACCCCAAAGGAGAAGGTACTGTCTTTCTTATGCTTACCCTCTGCTGGGTAGTTATCGTAGTCGTACTCATATTGCAGTACTGTTGAAATATTATAAGGTAGCCTGTATTCAAATCCAGTTTCACTTTCGAAGCGGAAGTTCTTACTTGATTCTTTAGGGATAAACATTTCGTGATTGTGGAAGAATGATAGCTTATCAAAAAATATCATTTCCTTGTTGTAATCGAGCGCCCAGCGGAACACCTCGAATTCTTTCACCCCTTCATCCCGATACTTTTCTCGAATATGGTTAATACCACCTTCAACAGAAAGCCTGTGTAATGGTGTATTGAAGAATTCATAACCCAAACCAATACCAGCCGAAAGTCGCTCATTCAGTTCTTTGATCCCATCCTCTTCATAGCCTAGGTTGGTAGTAAAGTACCAGTGCTGGTTGTAAAAGTAGTCATAGCTATAATCTGCCTGTAGCTTATCTTCTACTACATGCTCCTTTTTAGTCGTACGATCAGTTTCTAATCCTAGATTATGACGATGAACACCATGAACAAAACTTAAATCAGCATCAAAATTCAGTTCTTCTGACTCTGTATTTCCATCTTTTAACTCAATAAATGCGTAGGTTTTTCCAGAAAACCGCCAAGGTTTTTCTTTTTCCTCTTTAGGATAAAGCTGGCTGATTCCATTTAAAGCAGCGAACTCAACTACTTCACCATCGGCTTGCTTGACATGATACAGCGCCCCATCACTAGCCAGCTTGCCGTGCACCACATCACCAGAGCGAGTCACAATAGTCATTGGCTTTTTGGTCTTAATGGCTTTCACCTTAGTCCAGTCCAGCTGAATATTGGCATAGGGTGTTTTAATCACTAGTATCTCTTGGTCGAGATACTTAATTTTTCCAGAAACTTTATCGCCATTAGAGAGCGTAAGGGTATCAGCAACCGTAGAATCGCTGATAAATATAAGGCAGGTATAGACTATCTGTTTTATTAACCTTGACATGATACGATCACAGAAACTTCTTAATAAGGCCATCAGTTACTGACTAAGTTAGTAACCACGGGTTGAAATATGTTTGACTGATAATTAATACTTACTAAAAGAAAACTGAGTACGGTTAGATACATGCATAAATGAATAATTCAATTTGATAAAAAGTTTGTCATCGCTATGATGGCAGCTGTTTATGGCTAATAACTGCTTATTTGCTTCAACTAATTTATTGCAACCTGAATAATTAATTTTTTCAGCATCATCAACACAGTTATTGTCACCAATGTTAACCACTACTACCTCAGTCATGACTACCAATAAGTTGTTACGGCCACTAGTTATTACGACCAACTGAAAGAAGCAGCAATGGATCCAACAAAAAATGCCCGCATTTGGCAAGTCGTTAGTTTAATACCTAAAGGCCGAGTTGCTACCTATGGCCAAGTCGCCAGAATGGCTGGTTTGCCTAATCATGCACGGATGGTGGGCAGTGTACTAAAACAACTGCCACACGGTTCTGGGCTACCTTGGCACCGGGTAATTAATAGCAAAGGCTGCTTATCATTTCCGCGAGATAGTAAGCAGTTCTCAATACAAAAAGAAAAGCTTGAAGCAGAAGGTATTATCTTCGATAACCAAAAAGTTTCATTACAAAGGTTCCAATGGCAGGGTGAATAATATCAGGTTACACAACCTTAACAAGCGCTCACAAACTCAGTACTATCAATATGCACAGCCGTTGAAACTAATTAGCAGACTCTCACTTGAGTAAAAAATATGCAGGCAACCTTATCAAAGCTCCTTGACACCCTGGCTATATACACCCAGCGCCGGGTCATTACCATGCTGCTTCTGGGTTTTTCATCTGGTCTGCCCTTTATGCTGATTTTCTCTTCTCTATCTTTCTGGCTAAGGGAGGCAGGCGTCGACCGTGCATCAATCACTTTGCTCAGCCTGACAGGATTAGCGTTCGCCTTTAAGTTCTTGTGGTCTCCACTTGTAGATAAATTATCAATCCCGACATTAGGCCAAAAGTGTGGCCAGCGCCGTAGCTGGTTATTGCTATGCCAACTGACCATTCTGTCGTGCTTTCTTTTAATGGCTTTGCAAAACCCTTTAGCAAGCTCAGGCTTCCCTCTAGAAATAATGGCCACACTTGCGGTAATCGCAGCACTTAGTGCGGCTACTCAAGATATTGTTATTGATGCTTATCGAATTGAAATGGCAGAGCCAGAATTACAAGGAGCCATGGCTGCCATGTATATTGGGGGCTATCGAGTAGCCATTATTACAGGTGGTGCCGGCACACTTGGACTGGCTGCCTGGTTTTCAGGAGATCTAACAGGTTATCAGTACACCGCTTGGCAGAGTACTTATTTGGTGATGGGCAGTTTAATGTTAATTGGCGTTATAACCACATTATTAATGCCTGAGCCTGTCCGCACCGTTGATCAGGCAACGGTTGAGTTAGAACAAAAAAGTAACGCTTTTATCAGCCGCTATTTACCTGGCTCTTCGTTGCTTAAACAAATAATCACTGTTTTCGTTAGCGCCATCTGGGACTTTATTAAACGCTACGGCTGGCAAGCAGTAGTGATTTTGCTGTTAATCGGCAGTTATCGTATTGCTGATATTGTTATGGGGGTCATCGCAAACGTTTTTTATGTCGATATGGGCTTCACTAAGTCTGAAGTAGCTACAATATCAAAGGTCTATGGTGTGATTATGACCTTAGCTGGTGCAGCTTTAGGTGGTTTTATTATTAAGTATGTTGGTGTGATCAAAGTGCTATTTATTGGTGCTTTTATGTCTGCCGTCACCAATTTACTATTTGCTGCATTGGCCCATATTGGACATGACACCAGCTTTCTGATTTTTACCATTAGCTTAGATAATTTAAGCAGTGGGCTAGCTCAAGTTGCATTTATTGCTTACTTATCAAGCCTAACGAATGTGTCGTTTTCCGCAACTCAATATGCACTGTTTAGTTCACTGATGTTGCTATTTCCAAAACTCATTGGCGGAGGCTCAGGTTGGATCGTTAACCAAATTGGCTATTCCCACTTCTTCACCTTTACTGCTATTTTAGGTATCCCAGTACTCGTTTTAGTTGTCATTGCAGGTAAAGTGGCACCACCTGATACTACTAACAAGCAAGACAGAGATGCCAACAGCTCTCTACCCATACCCTAAAACAGCATGAGGGTGCCTCTAAAAAGGACATGTCATATATTCTTGAGGTAAAGGATCTTACTAAACAATACCCTGGGGTATTAGCCGTTGACCATATCAGCTTTGCTATTCCTCAAGGTATTTGCTTTGGCTTGCTCGGACCTAATGGTGCTGGCAAAACTACCACCATTGAAATGATTGAAGGCATTACCAAGCCTACCGCAGGTAACATACTTTTTGCTGGCAAACAACGGAACAATAACTTCAAACAACGCATTGGTATTCAGTTTCAAGCCACAGCCTTAATGGATTACTTAACAACACAGGAAATTCTGAAGCTATTTGCCAACTTTTATCGCCACACTCTACCACTCGCTACAGTGATTGAACTATGTAATCTAAGTGATATTTTAAACCGCTATGCCACTAAATTATCAGGAGGCCAACGACAGCGTTTACTATTAGCACTTAGCATTTTAAATGACCCTGACTTGATATTTCTTGACGAGCCCACTACGGGGCTAGACCCAAAAGCCAGAAGGCAATTTTGGCAATTAATTGAAAAAATTAAGCAGCAAGGTAAAACTGTATTGCTAACCACACACTACATGGATGAAGCTGAAGCACTGTGTGATGAGCTAATTATTATTGATCAGGGCAATATTATTGAACAAGGAACACCTGCCACATTACTGCAAAAGCATTTTTCCAGTGTTCATATTAGTATCCCTCGTGACAATATTACAACTGCCTTACCACTCAAGTCTTTTGCCAAAGCCCAGATAAGTAATGACAAAATTGTGTTTACAACAAACGAAGTCACAAAACTGATCAGCCAGTTATTAGCCGAGAACATTAACCTGGCGGGGTTAAGTATCAGAAGACACAATTTAGAAGATTTATTTTTAAAGCTAACCGGCCATCACTTGCAAGATGCTAAATCTTAAACCTTTTATTGCTATATTTATTGCTCGAACTAAAGAGTTTTATCGTGATAAAGCGGCTTGGTCTTGGTCGCTAATCATGCCGTTTCTATTAGTCATTGGTTTTAACTTCGCCTTATCAGATAGCCAACGTCAGCAATATAAAGTAGGTGTTGTAGGCAAGTCTACAGAGCAGTTAAACCCTCTTAAACACCTTAAGTTTATTGAATTTGTTTATTATCATGACCAGCAGCAAGCGATTGATCGGGTCAAATACCATCAATTGGATCTGTTAATCAAAGCTGCGTCCACACAGGTAAAATATTGGATTAATAGCGACTCAACTGGTGGCTATTTCATGGAACAGCTACTACTACAGCAAGCAGTGAATGCAACCAAGCAAACAGTGACAGGTCGCGAAATTCGTTATGTGGACTGGGTGATGCCAGGCATACTTGGCATGAACATTATGTTCAGTGCTTTATACGGCGTAGGTTTTGTAATTGTTCGCTACCGCAAAAATGGCGTATTAAAACGTCTTAAAGCCACCCCCTTGTCAGCACTGCAATTTATTACCGCCCAAGCTTGCTCTCGGCTAGTTATCATCCTGTTGATTAGTTTAACTCTCTACCTGGGCTGTTATTTAACAATCGACTTTTTAATGCTTGGCAGCCTGATTGACTTACTTGTCGTATTGTTGACAGGTGGCGCCAGCATGATTGCCATGGGGCTCATTATCGCCTCTCGCATTAGTACAGAAGAGGTTGCCGACGGTATTTTAAATGCTATTGCCTGGCCCATGATGTTTTTATCAGGTGTTTGGTTTTCCTTAGATGATGCTACACAAACCTTACAACTTATAGCCAACCTAATGCCTTTAAATCATATGGTCACTGCATCGCGGGAGATTATGATTAATGGAGCCAGCCTGGTTGATATCAGCAATCACTTACTGATTATGGCAATATTTACTGTTGTTTGCTTGGTAATTGCTGCCAGTTTTTTTCGCTGGGAACGTAATTAACCACCACGAACTGTTAGGAGGTCGTTGCAGCAACAACCTCCCCTCACCAATCAACTAGTCACGAAAGTTATTGTATTGTAGCGGCATATCTAGAGTGGTTTCTTTCAGCAAGGCAATCGCTGACTGTAAATCATCACGCTTTTTACCTGTAACCCTGACTTTATCTCCTTGCACTGCCGCTTGTACTTTCAGTTTTGCATCTTTGATCAACTTAACAACTTTTTTGGCAAGCTCTTTGTCCAACCCTTCTCGTACAGTTGCCTCTTGCTTGACTAACTTCCCTGAGCCGTAAAAATCGGCTATGTCCAAGCACTTTACATCAATCCCTCGCTTAATTAGCTTGCCTTTCAGCATTTCCAGCATTTGCTGTAACTGAAAATCAGCCTCTGCTGTCAGCTGAATCTGTTTCTCCGTTAAACTGAAGCTGGCTTCTATTCCACGAAAGTCATAACGGGTTTCCAGCTCACGATTGGCTTGATCAACCGCATTGGTTAACTCGTGGCTATCCACTTCAGAAACGATGTCAAAAGAAGGCATAAACTCTCCCAGCACTATAATTAATTAACGCTATTTCAGAAACGGCTAGTGTAGTGTCTTCTGATACGACGAGTGAAGAGAGGTGGAGCATATTTAAGAAACGATACCACTGTTTTTGTCAAGCCCCTTTAAGTCAGGATTTTGATTAAGTTCTAAATCGTCGCTTCAGATAACACACTACACTAGTGCTGTATCCTGCAAATAAGTAGCATTTAGCAGATCACTAAGTCGTTAGCTGCAAGGCATACTTCCGCAGGATACAGCACTAGTAACTTGTTGTATATTTGACAGACATTGCCAGCAGTTATTATAACTTAATTTTAGGTTAGTCTGTTTGGTGCTAGCCACTCACTTAATAAACAATATTACAGGACCCTAATGGCGAATCTTAATATACCAATAATGGTTGTGGACGACGCGAAGTTTAGTAGCGTAATGATTGGTCGTGCCTTAAAAGGAGCAGGCTTTCGGGATATCCGGTTCGCTAGTAGTGCTAATGAAGCTCTGGTTCAACTACAAAAACGTCCTGCCAGTATTTTAGTGGCAGACTGGCTGATGCCTGAAATGGATGGCTTGCAACTGACCCAGCAGGTTCGAGAATTAGACAAACGTTTACATCACTTCACGTATGTCATTTTACTAACAGCCAAAGAAGGGGTAAAAGCACTAGCAGAGGCATTTGATCGGGGTGTAGATGACTTTATTAATAAATCAGTAATGAACGATCAGCTATTACCGAGAATATTTGCAGCTGACCGAACAGCTCATATGCAAAATCAGCTGTTGGAGGAAAATAAGCTATTAGTTGATAACCTCCAACAGTTAGAAAAACATAGCCTCACCGATCATTTAACCGGCATTGGAAATTTACGTTTTTGCCTTAACCATCTAAGTGAAGCTATTCGCCATGTAGAGTCCCGTGATGCTTCTGCTTGTTTACTGGTCATTGCTCTACAAAATGCCAAACAAATTGAACAACAACGAGGGCTAGCTATTTATAATGAAGTGGCCAAAGGCGTAGCTCGACGCTTACAGCAGTTAATCAGACCACTCGATATTATTACTCGCACCGGTGATGATCAGTTTTCAATCATTACTACTCACCTACATGATGAACAATATACGCCAAAGAGCTTTCGCCGTATTTATGAAGGGCTTAATCTGAAGGCCTTTAAGTCATCTGTTGGTTATATTTCAATTAAAGCCGCCATGAGTATGTGCATATTAACCAACACCCCCCCATTACCCACTGCAGAACAGTTGTTAGTGGTTACCCGGAAAATGCTCCAAAAATCATGTGAAACAGGCCTAATTACTGCCACCCAATGGAACCCAGGCATGCTAAAGAAAAAGCCACCTCAAAGTGAAACAACATCATCGTAAAAATAAAATGACTCAGTATTACTAATAAGAATGCTGGTACCATTTTTTGCTGCTGTTATTATTCTTGCTATTGTTGTTATTTAGATAGCTTTTTCATAGCATGACTCAATCTCCTAATAACCAGCCTTGGTATATTCTTGGTGCCGGCGCTATCGGCTGCTTACTGGCTAGTCAACTCGTTAAGCAACAGCTACCAGTCAACTTGATAATTAAACGAGCACATACTCTTTCCCAAACCATTCATTACCAGCAAACTGACTTACACTTTTCTTGTAATGTACCAATCGTTGATCACTGTACCCGACACCATACAATTACCAAGCTAATTGTTACGACCAAAGCCTACGACGCGCTTCCAGCAGTTCAGTCAATCGCTCATTTACTCACAGCTGATGCTCAAATTATTTTGTTACAAAATGGCTTAGGCTCTCAGCAAGCTATTGCAAACACACTACCCGACCAACAAATTGCCGTAGGCTCAGTGACCCATGGCTGCTTCTTAACGAAGCCATTTCAAGTAGTGCACGCTGGCCTTGGTCAAATTATTCTCGGGGAGCTTAGCCCTCAGCTTAACAATGCTAAACCTAGCAGCCAGTTTCAGCAGTTTGCGCAGTTACCCCTGGATATTCACTGGACCACAACGCCACTCGCTACCCTTTGGGAAAAAGTAGCCATTAACAGCGCCATTAATGGCCTTACAGCACTTTATCAATGTAAAAATGGTGAGTTATGGCAAAACCAGGGGGTAAGGCAACGGGTCATTGCCCTTTGCTTAGAAACAGAGGCTATACTAAAGAAGCTGCAAATCCCCTTATCTGATCAATTAGCAACACTAGTGAAAAGGGTCATCTTACAAACTGCAGATAACTATTCATCAACTCTTCAAGATGTGAAGGCTGGAAAAGCCACAGAGTTAAGCTACATCAATGGCTATATTATTGATAAAGCCCAGATAATGGGAATTGACCTACCCCATCATCAATGGTTAGTTCGCACCTTAAAGGAAAAAGGCTACAGTTAATAATGTAACCTGCCGTAAAGGCTATAGTATTAAACCTATATATGACTCAATCATCAATCTCAGGATATCTGTCCAGCCTGCCCATTAGCCGCAAATTATTACTCCTGCTGCTAAGTGTTATCATTTCTATTGCGTTTGTTGCCAGCATTACGCTGGTGTTAACAACTTACTTAATATCCAAGGACTATATTGTTCCTCACAATGTTACAACTACCAGTAAGCTGTTAACTAATCCGTTATTAATTTCCCAAATTCAGCGTGAGCCTGAATTAGCGCGTCATTTGTTACAACATTTAAGTCAGTTTGATTATATTGAATCCATTAGTTTTTATGACCAACAAGATAAGTTACTGCTATCTTTTCCTGATGAACAACACCAGTCACAAACCAGTATTACTTCTCTAACCTTAGAGCCGTCTTCTTATGTTGAAAAAATCCAATTAGACGACGGTCAACAACTGACTCTTGAAATAAAAGCCAATCATTCATTACCTGAAATGTTATTTTTGGCAATGAAAGTAGCAATATTAATCATCATGATTTTTGCTGTATTGATTATGCTATTTGTGACCGGTGTTATCCGGCAGGTCATTACTAAACCAGTATTACACTTAATTAAACTGGCCCATACGGTCTCTATTGAAGAAAATTACTCAGTACGTGCAACTAAGTTTCATAATGATGAGCTAGGTATTTTAGCTACCGCCTTCAATACGATGCTGAATCGCATTGAAGCTAGAGATCAGCTGCTAAGAAAAGCACGTGATGAGGCTGAGCAGGCCAGTATGAAAGCTCAATCAATGGCTTTGGAAACCCAACGTACCAACAAAAAGCTGGAGCTAGAGGTTCAGGTTCGTACCCATATTGAGCAAAAGCTGACCGCTTTACAGAAATACCTCAACAATATTATTAACTCAATGCCTTCTGCATTAATTGCCATTAACACCAATAAACAAATTCAACAGTGGAATGAAGAAGCAGCTGCTTTATTTAATATTAAAGGCAACCAAGCATTACAGCGCCCTATTCAAGAGCTTTCGACTATTCTGGCTGAGCACGAGCCTGAAATAGATAAAGCACTGAGCCACCAAACAGTGGAAACTGTCGAGCGCGTTCCCCTTACTCACCACAATGAAGAAAACTATTTTGACCTAGTTATCTACCCACTTTGTGGAGAAGAGCACCAAGGAGCTGTCATCCGACTAGACAATATAACCCAGCGTATTCAACTAGAAGACACTATGGTGCAAACTGAAAAAATGTTGTCCGTGGGTGGACTGGCGGCAGGCATGGCCCATGAAATTAATAACCCGCTAGGTGGCATTGTGCAGGGAGTACAAAATATTTTACGCCGTATTTCTCCTACCTTAGCGAAAAACAAAGAAGAAGCAGAAAAACTACAGCTAGATATCCACCAACTATACATTTATATGGAGCAACGAGGCATTACTCGCTTTTTGAGTAATATTAAAGATGCGGGTACCCGTGCCTCCAAAATTGTGCAAAATATGCTGCAATTCAGCCGTCGAAGCTCAAGAACCTTATCCCCAACCGATCTAAGTGAGCTAATAAATCGCACCATTGAAATTGCTCACAGCGATTTAGATATTAAGCATGGTCTTGAACTAGAGCGAATTCATATCATCACTAACTTGGACGATACCCTTACCAGTGTACCTTGTATCGCCAACGAGCTTGAGCAAGTACTACTTAACCTCATCAAAAATGCCGCCCAGGCTATTAATCAACGAGAAGAACCAAAGTGGAATGGCAAAATCATCATTACTAGTAAACAAACGACTACCCAAGCCATTATTAAAGTTGAAGATAATGGTATCGGCATGGACAACACTACGCGTAAGCGTATATTCGAGCCATTTTTTACGACGAAAGAAGTAGGCATTGGCACCGGCTTAGGATTATCAGTGTCGTATTTTATTATCACTAATAACCACAAAGGGCAATTACATGTGAAATCAGCTGCAGGAATAGGCACAGAGTTTATCATCAGCTTACCACTAAAAGTTGAACTCACTCCCCCTATACCGAAACAAGCAAAAACGATAGAAACAGCCTTAAGAGACTAGTGGGCCGTGCGGCTAATTAGGTAACAGTTTCTTTGCTCGTTCCACAGAGGCAATAATACTTTTTGCACTTTTTACCCATTTAAATGGTTTAGCTAGTTCTCGATTATGTACGCTAATGAATCGGTAGATTTCATCCTTAAGTTCCTTAACACTTGTAAATACACCTCTATATAAGCTTCTACGCTCAAGCTGGGCGAACCACCCTTCCACAGCATTCAACCATGATGAACTTGTTGGAGTGAAGTGAAAGTGTAAATGCGGCTTTTTATTTACCCATTTCATGACATCAGGTGTCTTATGAGCACTTAAATTATCAAGAATGACATGCAACTCATACCCTTCTGGCGTCTTCTTTTCAATCTGCTTCAAAAAGCTTAAAAACTCTTTTGAACGTTGATTATCTGTCACTTTGCCTGTCACCTCGCCAGTCAGTACATTGAATGCAGTATATAAACAAACTGTTCCATTCCTTTTATAATCATGGGTTCGACTGCCGATTTTTCCTGGACTCAATGGTAGTCCCGGCTGGGTTCTGTCCAGTGCTTGTATTTGTGATTTCTCATCAACAGATAGAACGACTGCATTGGTAGGAGGATTCATATAAAGCCCCACTATATCCACCACTTTTTCTGCAAAGTCAGGGTCGTTACTAATCTTAAATGTTTTAATCCGATGAGGTTTCAGGTCAAAAGCTTTCCATATTTGCCTCACTTGCCAAGTGCTAATTTCGGCATATTTTGACATTAACTGAACACTCCAGTGTGTGGACTCATGAGGAATACGCTCAGTTGTCAACGTTAGAACTTTTTGTATGGTTGCTTCATCTATTAGGCTAGGTCTACCAGGACGTGGACGGTCAAACAAACCATCTACCCCTTCTTCAATAAAGCGGTTTTTCCACTTGTAAATGCTTTTGCGGGAAGTTTGCAGATACAGGGCTATGTAGGTAGGACTATGCCCCTCATCAAGCAATAAAAGCAGTCTTGCCCTCATTGCTAACCCTTGTGGCAAAGTTGTTAGTCGAAGCCACGCGCTCAGTTCTGCTTTATCGCTATTTGCTAAACGAAATTCATTTGTAGTATTCATACTACTATTTTATATTAAAACAATAAATGTTACCTTATTTTCCGCACGGCCCACTAGTGCTATAGAGCAAAATAAAACAGCAGCCTTATGTATGCGCCACTAATTATGAATTATGTTAACAAAGTAACTAGTGCAATTATTGCTCCCCAGATAACTACTGTTCGATTCAACAGCCCACGCACAGCCATCAGCTCATCAGCAGCCATTTGTTGCTGCTCTGCCGTATCTGTTGTTTGCTTAAACTCTTCCATATCCAATGGAATAGTTAGCGCCTGTAATCCCGTACGAACCACTAACTCCCCTGGAGGCTCAGCCCACCGCCGCCAGCTTTGCTGACATTCATGATAAGCTTTGGTGAAGTTGCCTGCCAAAGTAAATGACCAGGCAAGCACTCTAGCAGGCAACCATTCAATAATATATTTGAAGTCCCAAGCGACATGGGCAGAAGCCAGTTTGTTTGCATCATTTTGCTGCTGATTAGCCAGATACAGCTCATTCATACGGTAAATAAGAGCTGCCACAGGCCCTAACACAATAAACCAGAACACAACTGTAAACAGCTGTTCCAACACCTGGTAAAACACTAGTTGTCTGATTTGTTGATACTGATGAGACCATTCATCACGTAAATCTTTACTGAGTGTTGGAAACAATTCTTGCGCACGAATAAATACCGTTTCAGCATTAGCTACTTTCAATGAAGCTACATAGAGGTCTAGGCTATTTAAATACCCTTCCCTTCCCAAGGAATAGACTAAAAGAACCACACTTATCAACAACATGGGGAAACCTAGCCAAGCCTCATCAGCCTCACTGACTAACCAGGCGACAACTGCAGTAGGAATCAGCAACGTGATAACCCAAATCCACTCAGCTCCTAACTTACCACCTAGCTTGCTTGCCACTAGCTCAATCAGTTTATTAAACCAGTTATCATGCTGTATGAATTTACGGCTATCAGCCATAAAGAAAATAGCAACACCTATACACAAAGAAATGAATAACATAGCTTATCACCAGGGTTGTATGACCATTCGCAGAAGTATACATCACCTAACCATAGAGGCTATAAAACCATAATTAAACGCCAATGTACAAACCTAACATCAACAGGTCATTAAACGACTAAAATAGTGATTAATTCAAAAGAAAGCGTTCTAAAAATGCAGGAAGGGGTCACAAACGCAAGTGGACAGTTAACTTATACCAACAAAGGGAAACAACGCCATTATTTCCCTTTGTTGGTAGAGATTTAATACTTCACTTGATAATTAACGAAGAAAGTACGCCCACGTCCTTTAAAGTCATAAGCCTCTTCAGGTCCATAATAGGGAGAATAAAGCTTCTGCGCTCGCTGTGACCAAATAGTCGTGTATTCACGATTAAATACATTTTGCACACCGAAACCAACATCTCCGACGGGTAGCTTATAATTGCCTAAGAAATCCACAGTGGTATAACCAGACAACTCACCATTTTCACTTTTCCCTTTCAGTCGTTTAGCATCATCTCGCAGGCTAAACAAAGTTTGGCTTTGTAGTTTTAATGAGTATTTATCCTCATACCAGCCAACCCATGCTCCCGCTTTTGATGCACTACTACTATCAACTAATGAACGTTGCCAATGGCCATTTTTATCCTTTTCTTGGGTTTTTACATAATGCCCTGTTAGGCCAAGCTGGAACTTATCTGTTGCCCAATAACTTGTTTCAAATTCGAAGCCATAAACTCGCTTTTCATGATCACGTAACTCCAATAATAGGTTCTTATATGTAGCTACTTTATCCGACTCAGAATAATAAAGAGCTGTTTGAACACTTAAATCAGTTCCCGTATAGCGCCAGCCTAGCTCGTAGCTGTCAGTTTTTATGCCATCAAGCCGATCAGTACGAATATCTGAGCCTTTTACTAACTCTGCATGACCATCACCATTAGCATCAACATATTGACCATCACCATATCTTTTTGCTGTATCTGGCAGTTCAAAGCCTTGGGAAAAGTTTGCCCAGACTTGCTGATTAGCCGTTAAATCAAAAACGGCTCCTAGATTGAATAAGCCGAACTTATAGTGGGTTTGCCCACCAGGTACAGGGTCTGCCGATGTATATTTACCAAACGCAATATCTTTTTGAATACCTGCATCAATAAAGTCATCTACTTCATTCCTCATATATTGATAACGGTATCCTCCTTCAATCAATAACCGATCAGTTAACTGATAACTTACCTGAAAAAAGCCAGCAATAGATGAAACCTCTGTATCAGGATAGCGACCTATTTTATAGGCTTTTTTATTAACCAACCCACCACTGGCATTGGAAATATTTTGATCAAAAATTATTTGGTCATTCTCAAATTGATCAATATAGCCATCCACCCCATAACTCAGGGTTAGTTTATCAAATGATTTTACGAGTGCTGTTCGCAAACTAAAAACATCAGTATCCTGCTTAGATGCTGAGAAATAACCTTTATTAGACGGCTCCTTAGATCCACTGGGCCGAATAAACGGATTGTATGAAAATGACTCTTTACGATAAGATGCCTGCACTATTAACTCATGACCAAATACTTCTTCATGGTGATAAGTTGCATTAAATAAATAACGCTCTGTACCAAGATTTCGATCAGAAGAAAATCCTTTGCGTGTTTCAATTAAGTCATGGTTACTTTCTTTAGAACCAGCCAGATTTTCACCAAAATAAGTGCCATAAGGGCTATTTTGTTCACTATTATAGTGTTGAGCCAACAAAGTAACAGTTTGTTGATCGTCTAGTTTATACTCAAGCGAACCCATTAAATCAATTGTTTCATTAAACTGTAATGAGCCCTGGGTGCTATCTGGATTAATTAACTCACCATTAGCATCATAAAAAGCATTTGTTTCGCTATAAACAAGGGAGCCCCTAGCTTTTAATTTATCTGTTCCAGCACTGATTGACTGAGCAATTTTATAATCCCCATCATTTCTGTTATTAAACCCAGAGCTACCTCCAACATAAGTTTCTGCTGTTAATTCACCGGCTTCCGCACGTTTGGTAATAATGTTGATGACACCACCCGAAGCACCTGCGCCATAAATAGCCGTTGCACCGGATAATACTTCAATACGTTCAATATTAAATGGATCAATAGAGTCCAACTGTCGGCTAATTGATCGCGCAGAATTTAACGACACACCATCAATCATTACCAACATTGCACGGCCACGTAAGTTTTGGCCATAATTGGTTCTTCCCTGACTACCCACATCCAGGGAAGGTACTACAGTGGAAAGAATATCACTTAAGTTTTTCCCTCCATGAGACTGCTCTTCAACGGTTTCTTTATCCACTAGCCAAACAGTACCAGCAATATCACTAACCTGCTTTGGTGCTCGACTTGCAACGACAACCACTGAGTCCAGTTTTTCAATATTTTTCTGTTCAGCAGTTACCAAGGCCGGAGAAAGTAAGGTGGTAATCACCAGCGAATGGTAAAAATAATGGCGTGACTGCATAATATATAACTCACTTATGTAACTAACTACACCCTTTGTTGTGGGGGTATTATGATTATTTAATTAAACTATCCCCATTGTTACGGGTATTCATTACTGGCTTTGAATTAAGGTAATTTGCTCTTCTTTACTACGGCGGTTACACGTGCCACATAATGTCCTATTAGGTAAGCTGTATTTTAAACAGCAACTATTTCGTCTTGGTACACAAACATAACCCGTTGTTTTTTCAACCAACAACCACTCAAGTGCATTTTTTATAGGAGGTGAAAACGTCGATAAAAAATGTTTAATATTAGGCTGAACAGCTTCGCCTCCCTTACCAAAGCTCGCCAGCCGGCTCCATGGTGAAGCAATAGCCAATGCTGCATTTCCCCAAAAGGCTTTTGGATTAACTCGCAAAAGAGTACGAAAAACTTCAAAAAACTGATTAATTAAATCATCTAACCAGCTCACTAAAGACTCATTAGTGGTACAAAATGGCTGCCCACGCCATTGTATATTTTCAGAAAGAGCCTGATTAATAAAAAGCTGCTTTACATTTAATTGTGGTACTACACCACTGAATAAATACACTGCAACCAACGGTGATACAACACAACTCATCAATCGCTTTTGCACTAAGGAAGCGGCTACTCTACGATTGGTTATCAGTTCTTTTTCACAAAACTGATTAACAGCATTAATCAACCATTTTGAGTCATAAAACAACAAGTCTAATGAAATATGATCAGGCTCATCACTCTCTTTCCAATACCATTCAGCATTAAATAGCGCTAAGCTAGTTAACCCTGAATTAACATCATCGACTGCTGAAAAGTGTTGTTCAAAACAAGTTGGCAACATAACACTAAATGGCTTGCTGTAAAAGCGGTTGATTTTGGGTAAGCGGTTGCAACCAACTAATTAAACCATCACTAGAATCAAGATCAAATACTTCCTGTTGACACAAATGATTGATAATTTTTGCTGATCGCCAAGCCATTAAACTTAATTGAGGCTCAGCAATACCGTGACTATGTAAACCCGCATTCACAGCAAAAATTCGGTTTTCAGATGGACCATCCCAATCAACAGTAAAATGTTCATTTAATGAATAACGGCCTTTTTCATCAAGCATTAGTCGAGACCGTAAACCAGCTAAGCAATTTAAAGTCGGTGTAGTAAACCCTGTAGCTAAAATAATGACATCTGCATCATAATATTCTGTTTCCTGGGTTAAGCCATTAGTTGCCTGAACTTGATAAATATTATCAGCTTGGCTTACTTCCGTCATTTCTCTGTGTGGTAATAAATTCACCCATCTAGGTTCACACAATACATCAAAACGGTGATAAAGTGTGCGATATATAGTTAATAAACAATCTTGTGTTATCCCATCAGATGTTAACTTTTGGTTGTCAATTTCTCGCTCTTTAACCTGGTAATTTAGTTTATAAAAACTATCAACATAGTCTGGAGTAAAGTATTCATTGGAGAAAGCGGCTTCATCTAACGGTTGATAGTTTGCCCGCCTTGAAAGCCAATTAAGCACACTGGGTTTTCCCCAATAACCATTTAATGCATTAAGAAAAATATCAGCACCACTTTGTCCACCTCCAATTATCATTACCCGTTTACCGGAGAAATCATGAGAAGTCAGCCCGATATTCGCTGCATGAATGACCTGCTTACCTAGATAAGGTTGGGCACAATCAGGAATATATGGTCTTTTACCAGTACCTAAACACAAATTTTTTGCATAATAAACTCCTTTCGAAGTTTCCACTTCAAACTGACTATTCGTAAACGAAATATTTTCAACGTCTGTTGCAAACTGCACTGAAGGGATTTGTTGAGCCGCCCAACTAAGATAATCGGAAAACTCTGCACGACTAATACAGCTTAATTCTGCCGATAAAAAACGATAAAACTTCTTACGTTTAACTAAATATGATAAAAAAGAATAGGTACTATGAGGTGCAACAGCAGTGACTAAGTCTTTTAAGAACATCGTCTGCATATGGGTATCAGGTAATAGTAATCCAGGGTGCCATGCGAACTGTTCACGACTTTCAAAAAATCGTGCACTCAGCCCTTTTACTTGCTGAAGTAGTGCAGCCACACTTAGATTAAAAGGGCCTACTCCAATACCTGCCACATCAATTATTGAACTATCGGGTTGTGTTGGCTTAGCTAGCATCTGTTGACTCCTGATCACTGTTGACTGTCATTTCTGTTACAGCTATTTCTTCTTCAGCAATGTAAAGTGGGTTATCTAATAACTGATCCATATCCGGCAACATACGACTTTGGCTGCTATCAGTTTGATGACGGAATTTTGCCAGATTTAAGCCTATACGTAGTATTTTCGGCTTAAATAAATCCAATCGTTGAAAACGTTCATTTAATTCAGGGTATTGAGCCATGTAAACTCTAATTTCCTTGCCTAATAATCTATAAAAGACTGGCTCTGCTACTCCAAGCGCTGTTGTTAAAGGCGATATAAAACGCAATACCGTTACAAAGTGACCTGTCTGCAGGTCGTGAATAATTAACTCTTCAGGTAGTTTAACCGTTACTTCTTTCACTGAAGCAGGTAAATCTGCACTTTCAGGCAATTCTCGGTCAACTAAACGCATATCTCCTTGAAAATCTTTTAGTAATATTCGTTTGGGTTGATTGTCCTCTAAAATAATAGTGACATTTTGGCCATGAGCAATCAGTGAAACCCCGTACTTACACAACAAATGATAAAAAGGTAACACCACCACCCGAAATAACTTTGCTAACCAGTCTGTTGGCGATAAACCTGAAGCTTGTATATAAGCACCAATGACAGACTGTCCCTGCTCATCACATTCCATTAGAGCAGCCATCAATATTGCCGTTTCATTACTTTTTAGTTTTTCATTGATACTTTCACGCCAAATAACACCTAGCAGTTCATGGTAACGGTAGGGGGCTTGATTTAAATGGTTATACACAGGATGGCCAACAAAAGCACTGGCAGGCTCATGTAAAATTTCTGCCCCCATACTTTGCAAAAATAAATCTTGTTTAAAAACTTTATTCAACCATGATGAGGCTTCAGGCCCCGCTAAAATATAGCGGCGAGGAATTCCCCGGTAACAGGAAGTATTCATAATGGTTACCGGAAGCTTTATATCTAGGCCTTCTGGACGACTCATATTACTCAAAGTCCTTAACGACAATTGAGGTAAAAATAAGTCACCCCATTCACCCAGATAAATTATCTCACCATTAGCGATTAACTCAGCAAATAAAGTTGATAGCTTATTTTGCCATTGCCAAGGGTGTACAGGGAGCAATAAATAATCATCAGGATGACCACCATAATGTTGGACTAGCTTCTGCATTTCTACCTGCTCTTCAGCAGGTACGGCACTATCTATCAGTTTTTGCCAACTCCACTGATCTGCCACTGCAAATGTAGTATTTTCCTGTTTAACTGCAATCCAGCATAATTGAAAAGTCTGGCGAGACTCAGGCGCATACAATGCTAAGTCTTGACTCCCCCAACCTCTTCGGCCTTTATTAAATACAAATTTAGGGTGCCCATTAAATAGGCATTGCTGCTGATTGATATCCCATTTAATAAAGTCATCAGCCCTTAGGTCTTTTTTCATTGCCAGCAATTGACAGTCTGCAACCAGCGTTGCATACATATCTTCATAATGCTCGGCTAGACTTTCATCCACCAGCCCCAGTTCAGCTTTTGCGTCCAGCATAAAAGCTGCTGCAGAAATAGCTGGAGAATGGGTTATTTCCTTATCTAGATTTTCTAGAGCCGGTTGATAATTTTCTGACTCTTGTTGAACGACTATTTCTTGGCGAAATAAACTACTTGGTCTAATAACATATTGCCCCCAAATATTCTGCCAGCCTTCAAAGTGATAAATCACCCCTGACGCTAACTGTAAAGTTAAATGCTGAAATGAGGGCCTAACATCGCTTGAATTCGTTATTAACTGATCTGCTTCAGTATGGGCTAGCTTAATCTGAAATGCTTGCTCATAAGCAAGCTCAGAAATTAGTTTAGCCACCATAGTTTGATTAGCTATGATCCAATAACTGTGTAATGCCTGCTGGTTCATGGTGACTGAGCCTCCATTTGAACAACGAATTGCTGTCGGAAAAATGCCTCTCGCTCAACCATAACCAACGCTGATGTTTTATGGGGAAAGTCAAATTCAAATAAAATACGATAGCCTACGTCTTTAATTCGACAGAATAATCGTTGGTTATCATGACGAGGCTCTAGTACAACTCGCTGTGTACGTTGTTCATCAATAAATAAATAATGGGTTAACGCTCGCATCCAGCTTTTAAAAAACAGTGGTCCACGGAAGGCTTGTTCTCCAACTAATAAATGTATTCCTCTATCATAAGGCTCATTATCATAATATGGAGCTAACCGATCTTCAGTTACCCAATAAACTTCAAAATAGCCAAATGGATAACCATCAAATTCACCAATCAGAGGAATAATATGAGAGTCATTTTGTCGTTCAGCAATAAACTCCTCTAGCTTTTCTTGTGACCAAGCTTGCTCCCAAAACTCAGCTACCCGTGGGTCGTTCATCCAATCAGTAAAACGATTGATGTCTTTTTCCAAGTCAAAAGTACGAAAACTAATTTGTTTACCCACTAAACAATCAAAGCGGCTATAAACTTCACCTGTCGGCTTCGGAGGACGTTGTGGATGGAGACGCACTTGCTTAATACTTTGGATTAGTCGTTGAGGATAATGACTAGATAAATTATGTTTGTGCCAATGTAATGGTAGTTGATAAAACTGTTGCTGATATAAAACTTGATTAATAAAGGGAGTTAGAATGGGTACTTGACCAGCCAGCTTACTCCAAGCTTGGTCTTCATTCTTTACCAAGTAGCAACCTTCTACTTCAGGTAACGCTTGAAATAAACTATCAATTCCATTCGCCCAATGTTCAGTTAAATATTCAAGGGAGATATTATCCAAAACTTCAAGTTTAACAAGCTTCTCAGCATGTTGTTCAATAGCAAACAAGTTATCATACAGCTTAAGTGTATTTTCAAACATATCAAACTATCCCTGATACTACTTTTGTCGTTGATGTATTTTTAGCACTCGCTGACTGTTCAATTTTGGCTATAGGATTTTCAAGATCAAAATAAATGACGGCAGGATCAGGAATTGAATTTTCATTATAGTTTTGCAAATAGCAGAAAAAGTTGCCTTTACTACGAAGAGTCGCATTCTGTAAAACAAAATCTAAACAAAAGCTATCTTGCACACCCTGACTTTGCATTTGCTTTAAGCTGGCATGTAGTATGTGTAGCAAATCTTTTTCACTTACGTCACATCGTGCACTAATTGCTGCAATGGTGTTATAAGTAGAGTTAATAATTAAGTAATAAGGGAAATAGCGTAGTACTTTATCTTTACTCCAAAAGTTTTCTGGCATCTGAGCATCATCGATCAACTGCTCAGGAAATAGTTGATAAGCTAACTCTGTATATCCTGTCCCTTGGCAATCACGATAATACATGCCAACGGGCTCTCCTTGCTCCATTTTCAGTACAATATTTTGTTGGTGAGCCAATAAAACAATGCCGTAGTTGGCCTGTAAAGCAAATAAAGGTTCAACTACATACTGACAATACTGATTAAACCAGTATTTTGCAGCCTGACTAATCGATATATTTTTATGACTAGCAACAGTCTTCACTCTATCCGCAATTAAGGAGTCTTCTGCTAAAGGATGTTGCTGAGTTAATGTTGCCAGTACAACCGCTTCTTCTTGAGAAGCATGCATTAATAAGTTGTCACGCAAAGCAACCAATGATTCATCAATCGCTTCACTTTTTGAATTAATTAAGCCAATAAATGCTGGCTCTTGCATTACTTTAAATGAAGCATATTGTTGACCAAATGAACACAACTGCTCAGTATTAAATACCTGTTGTAATCGCGTCCCTCTTATGACTTCTTTAAGCGACAAGTTACGTATAGAGTTTGTGAGCTTAACACTGAGCGAAAACTTCAGCATATAAGGCAAACCAGGACTATAAAGCGAACGAGTAGAAGACGTTGGATACCAATTTGCACCGATTGCGCCTAAATTAACTAGTAATCCTTTTTCTTGATACTGTTGAATATCACGTATGTTTAGCAATAGCTTAGCCTGCCAGGGATGTACTGGTAACAATAAGTAATTGTCAGGCACCTTATCCAAAATAGCTTCACTTAATTGTGTATCTGCAGTTAACAGTTGTTGTATTCTTTCATTAATTTCATACTGACCTGTACTATCGGTAATAGCAATCGATGGTGAGACTGCAAACCAATATAGGGCAAACTGAGTCTGATGCTCAGGCGTAAAAAGCCGAGCATCAGACTCAGAAAATTGCTCACGACTTTTTGGTGCAGGATGTACAGAGTGGCCCGCTATTAGCCCTTGCTCTGCTTGCTCAAAGTTAAGTTCACCACTATAAATAGCCTGCAAGTTATCACGTGCCGCAATAGCTGCTTGTGTATTAGCACGGCTTTCAACCACTCGCTGAATAAATATCAACTTTTGCTCGTTGGTCAAGTCACCAACGATATCTACATCATTAATAATAAGCTGCAAAAATTCATTAAAGCTGAGTAGTTTTTCTTCTGATTCATCAAGCTGATTTACTAGTTTTAATGGCAACTGATATTCATGAATTCCCAACACAGAATGATAACTTACTGGTATATAAATCAGCTGTTGCCCATAATTTAGTGGAACAATTGCTAGTTTTTGATTATCACTACTCTTTTTCCAAGTAACTACTTTCGACTCTCTTAGAAAAGCATTTAAAAAACAGTTAATCGAAATATCAGTATGAGTACTTTCTGAGTCAGAGCCTACAGAAAAGTTTACTTCATTCACAAAATTCCCCTTACTACATAGAAAAGTTCTTGAGGAGAAAAGGCTTACCTTCTAAACCTTAGAATCAGGCAAAGCTTATCGAACAATAGATAAGATTGTTTAATCTGAGTAAACAGCTGTTTAATAACAAATAAATTACTCAAGACGAGTGACTTAACCCAACAAGGCAAATGATAATCATTTTCATCAAATAAAGCGAGCGCTTACTTGTTATTTTTTTAAAATAAAATACCCAAGGCGCAAATTAGCTATTTTAAATGAAGGAATAAACTCTATTTAAACAGTGGTGTATTTTCCACTAATTTACTCAATACGAAGTGTCTAGGTGAGCAGTGTTAACAGGCCTAGGCTTATCACTTTCTAAGAAACAGTAAAAAGAACCCACCCCCAATGATTGAGGCTAGTATTCCTGCTGGAATCTGCCAGGGAAATAACCAGTTACGTCCCAGCCAATCTGCAACCACCATTATGGTACTACCCATAAACCCTGCCGTGATTAGTTGATTACGAGCAGCATGTTGGCCACATAATTTAGCTAATTGCGGTGCCAATAAACCAACAAAACTCAACGGCCCGACTACCAACGTAGCAACTGTCGTTAATATTGCAGCAATTATTAGTAACCACAATCGTCCTTGCTGACAGTTCATACCTAATCCAGTCGCAGCGGCTTCACCTAATGTCAGCAAATCCAGGCAACGATGCAATAATAAAAGTACCACCAATAAAATAGTGGTAATAATTAATAGCAAGGCAACATCCATATTCGTTACCAAATAAGTTGATCCTGACAGCCAAGTTAAAACAGTTTTCGCCTGATCAGTACCACTTGTCAGTAATATACGAATAGTTGCGTCTAAAAATGCGCTGAGCGCAACGCCAACCAGAACCATTTGGGTAGGTGCAAATCGGCTACGCTGAGAAAATAACCACATTATACCGAATGCTAGCAATGCCCCCATACCACCAAACAATAGCTGCTCTCCACGAGATGATATCATTCCTGATATCACCCCCACGACCAGCATTAAAGCAACCCCAGAGCTGACACCCATCACTTCTGGGCTCGCCATGGGGTTAACAGTTATTCGCTGAATAACACATCCAGCTACAGCCAGCCCCCAACCTGCTAGAAAAGCAGCAAATACTCTAGGCAACCGAAGTGCCAACATGCTATCTACTAATTGAACAGACCAACCATGTTCATTTTTTCCTACTAATAAAGCAGTGGTTGTACATATTATTGCTACGATAAAACAAACTATAAGCAGTTTAACAAAAGCATACTGTCTTATATTTACTGGCTGTTCAGATGTTGCCTTTGCTACAACAGCAAGCGGGTTTTGTAGCAATAACCAAATCAGAAAAGGTGCCCCTATCAGTGCAGTTATAGCCCCAGTCGGTAACAACTCACCCCCTACTCCAGAAAAAGGGTGGACGACTAAATCTGCCATCAACATTAGCAAAGCACCTATGATTGCACTAACGATGAGCCTGGCATAAAACTGTCTAGCACCAGCTAATTTCGCAAGCGCAGGAGCCACTAACCCCACAAAGCCAATTATCCCCACTGTACTCACAACACTTGTTGTTATAAAAACGGCCAGCGTTAATGATATTAATCGGATAGCACCTACTTTCACACCTGCGGAGGATGCCAGCTGCTCACCCACCTGAAGTAATGTCAAAGGCCGCTGAAGTAACAACAACAACATAAATGGAATAGCAATTTGTGGTAATAAATGAGCTACGTTTTGCCAGTCCGTTTGACTAAGGTCACCTGCCCCCCAAATAAACAAGCTGTCCAGCTGCTGGTCATTAAGCAACACCAGCACTCTATTAATAGCACCAAACAATAAACTAATGACCATTCCAGCTAATACCATTTGTAATGGTGCAAAACCTTTAGAAGCTGAAATAAGAAATACCATACCTGTCGCTAGCAGGCCTCCAATAAAAGCAAACCAATCAGGATCAATAGCCAACCCAGTAGGCACCAATAATAAAGCACAGGCCAACCCTAATTCAGCTCCAGCAGCTACACCTAATGTAGTCGGTGATGCCAATGTATTATTTAACACCTGTTGCATAACACAACCAGACAACGCTAGTCCTGCCCCAACTAGTAGCGCAATGGTGATTTTAGGTAAAAAACTATAAAAGTAGATAACTTGTCTGAAGTCATTTTCATCGGGTTTCACTGTGGCTTGCCACACTAAGTCAAGTGGCAAACTAGTACTCAAATTAAAAAGAAAAAATCCTACGCCGATTAATATCAGGGCAGCTACCCATAAGACAGGTTGAGAATATTTGGTAAAAAAACTGCTTGAATGAGTAGAATGCAACAGATTTGTCATTTACTGACACTACTTTGTGATTGACTTTGCCGTTAGGAGGGCATCTGTTAATGTATCACTTAGCCTTACAGCTGCATTGATGCCACCAAACGCCCAAATAGGTGGCAGTTCATATACCCGCTTTTGACGAGTAAATGTCATTGCACGCCAAAGAGGTGTTGAAAATATCTTTGCTTTATTTGTTTTATTTAGTGGTCCAAAATACAGAACATTAGCCTGCTGACTAAGTGCCAGTTTATCCATACTAGCAGAAGCAAACCCCCACATATTAGCTGTTCCCTGCCAAGCATTCGTCAATCCCATCATTGTTAAGGTTTGCCCTGCCAACGAGTATTCCCCATGAATACGGATATGTTTATTACCGATAAAGCGAACCAGAAAAAAAGGGCGTGCAGCTTTGCCGGCTTTTTTTAGTCGACTACCATTGTTTTGAATATATTGTTCAGCTTCGCTAATTAGCTGAGCTGCTATATTTTCTTTTGTTGTTACAATAGCCAGTTGATTTAATATTTTTTTTGCCTGGTTAAATGGATCACGCTTTTCATTATAAACCGTCAATACCATTGTTGGTGCAATAGTTTGTAGCGACGGATATAGAGGGCTCAAGTGGCTACTCATTAAAATTAAGTCTGGTTTTAGCTGGGTCAATCGCTCTAAATTAGGTTCACGCCTTGACCCTACATTTTTGACCTGACTCGGTAACTGCGGCTTAACCACCCATTGGTTATAACCATCACTATCTGCAACAGCATACGGTGTTACTCCTAAAGAAAGCAGGCTTTCGGCCAATACCCAATCCAGCGCGACAATTTTAAAAGGTGTTTTAGTCAGCTCCAAAACTCCCATTTCATGCGTAATGGTTTTTGCTTGTACAGTAAAACCAAATAATAAACCAATCAGTAACAAATACTGCACTGCTGACTCCTTCACAAGCATAGAAATATTGTTGCACTATGCCTAGACACAAAAAACTGAAAATAAAAATACATTAACGGATAAAACTAATGACACTATCATCTTCTGGGTGAGTAAATAGCCCCATGGGAATACCATAAATAGCTTCTAACATTTCAGCTCGCATAAACTCTGTGGGGCTGCCTTGTGCCATCACCCTTCCTGAGTGTAAGGCAATTAAATAGTCACTAAACCGAGCAGCCATATTAATATCGTGTAGCACCATAATAACGGTTAGTTTCAATTCTTTATTTAAACGCCTAATTAGCGACAACAGCTCATATTGGTGGGCTATATCCAGTGCTGAAGTTGGCTCATCTAACAATATACAACGACTGTTTTGTGCCAATAACATCGCCACCCAGGCTCGCTGACGTTCGCCACCCGATAAAGTGCCGACTAAACGCTTGGTATAACTATTTAACCCTACCAAATCAATGGCGCGTGCAACCAGGGTACGATCTTCATCATTATATCGTCCCAAAGCCCCCCGCCAGGGATAACGACCAAAGCTGACTAATTCTTCTACTGTAACCCCATCAGGTGTCAGGGGTTGTTGCGGTAGATAAGCAACTTGCAAAGCAAATGTTTTAATGTCCAAAGCATTTAACGGCTGATCAGCTAACAGTATTTCACCACTACACGGCAACTGTTGTCTGCTTAACAACTTCATCAGCGTCGATTTTCCTGAGCCATTATGCCCCAGTAATGTAGTTACCTTTTCCTCTGGAAATACCAGAGAGGCCGGTTGAAGAATCTGTTGTCCTCCTGCCTCAAAAGTCACATTAGAAAGGGTGAACATTACCCTGAATATCCTATTGCTGATATAAATACTGGCGGATTTTACATAAGAGCACCTCTAACAATTATTAGGGGTGCTCTGTTATCAGTAACAATTTGTAGTCATTGTTAAAGTCAATGCAAAATCCTCAACATAAATGTAAATGATAATGATTTTTATGTTGATTACAATAGATTTATTTGCTTAACTACCCTGATCAGCCAAAACACATAAGAAACATGTGTTATTTCACTATTTTCGTTGTTTAGAAAATACTGGTTATCTCCTCACTCTACCCAATACGAAGGGTTTTTAGGTGAGGCCTTCAAGCGACGAAGCCCCATGAGCCTATAAGTAATAGATGATTGGTGTGAGTAGCAATGATAACAAAACCTAAAAATGATTCGTGAAGGGTATATGCTGTCAACTACTCTTGAACAGACTTCTCCTCCTTATAAGCTCTATTTAATTGCAGCAATTGCCGCCCTAATGGGAATTGGTCAAAACGGGTTGTTGGTTGCTTTACCTATTTTAACGGAATCATCAAATATTCCGCTTTATATTTGGTCAATTATTATCGCGACAGGTAGTGTACTTTTTTTACCAAGCTCACCTTTTTGGGGCCAATTCAGTGACCGCCATGGACCTAAACCAGTGGTTATTCAAGCATTAGCTGGTTTTGTTATTAGCTTTTCGTTGATGTTACTGTTTGTCTGGTTAGCCCACATTGCATGGCTAACGCCTACCCTCGCTATTACAGGTTTAATCTTAGCCAGAGTTATTTATGGTTTAACTGTTTCTGGCATGGTGCCAGCTGCTCAACACTGGGCAATTATTTTACAGGGTGAGCAAGATCGAATAACAGCTATTGCGATGGTAAGTGCAGGCCTAAGCTGTGGTCGCTTGCTTGGCCCACTGCTGGCATTAGGTTTATTACAGTGGCATCAGTTTGGCCCACTCATTATGATGTGTATCTTGCCCTTAATTGCACTGCTACTGGCCCTTAAATTAAAAGCCCCTTGCCATTTAAGCCTAAACCAGCCCCTAAATCCCCCCTCGACAAAAGCAAAACAGCAATGGCAGTGGCCCAGCTGGAATTTATTCCCAATGCTGATAATAGCCATCAGTTTATGTACTGCGGTTGCATTACTCCAATACACGCTTTCACCGTTAATTGAGCAGACTACACACTGGCCAACAGATACTGTTAGCCAGGTAATAGGGGCTCTACTGACTATTAGTGCAGCTTCGACTCTCAGTGTGCAGTTAGGCGTAGTAAAGACCAAACGGTTATCACTAACTTCATTATTCTATTGGGGAGCAAGCCTGTTTTTAATAGGCTTTATCATGTTTCTAATCCCTTATTTACCCGTGTTTTTTATTGCGATTAGTTTAATGTCCGCTGGCACTGCCCTGCTTGTGCCAGCCTATACAACAACTGCCACCCAACTAAGCAACCTAGGCCATGGTACAGTGACTGGCTATATTTCTATGTCGCATACAATCGGTTATGGCTTGGCAGCAATGATGGCAGCATCGGTGATTTTTTCACCTTATGTACCTATAGGAATATGTATAGTTTGCGGATTATTATGCTGCGCTTTTAGTATAAAGCAGGTAAGGTCTAACCAATTAAGGTTATAGATTTTGCAGTTAATAAACAGGTAAACAAAGCAAGTCAACCGAATTACAAAGCAATAAATATCTAAGCAATATGAGCTTTAGGTTTTCTTCATTTGTCTCAAGTTGCCAATGACTGACTCTAATGCTCGATCAAATAGTAGGTTATCGTCAAGTAAAGTGACGTTACCGTGATCAATATCTAACGCTAACTCTAAACGTGTTTTTTCAGCGACTTTCATACCTGTTCGGTTAACAAAGATATATTTATCTGCTGGTTTTATAAATGCTGCCAGTTTGGCACGAAACTTATTGTCTTCATTTAAACCAAACTCAACCCAATTACCTACTTTCAAGCTAGCTACTTTGTTTAAACTCTGTTCACTGACAGCAGGCTCATTCAGATTGGCTGGTTGCTCTGCCACTTTATTATCATTAGCAACAGTTGCAGCCGGCTGTTCATGCTCCTTTGTTTCAACTACTTCAACTTGCTCATTAACAACTGGTGGGGGCTGCTGTGGTTCAGACTCCGTTACCATAACAACAGGCTCAGCTACAGTTGTTTCTGATTCATCCGGTTGTTTTGCTGTTGTTTTAGCTACAAATGTAGGAGTCCTTGACTGCCTCAAACTTTGCACATGTAAACTCTGTAGCTGTTTAAATAACTGTCGCTGTTTATAAGGGTCAAATGAAATTTCTGTTAGACTATCCCTCAACTGCCTCATTAAGGGAGGCACCATCTTAAGCAGTTTCTTTTTCTCATCAGTGTTAGTATGAGGCTGAACACTCCATATTAACTCATCCATTGTTGCAATAGCACTTTGCCATGCTTGAGACTGTTCCCCTGCTTTTAAATATGCAATAAACAGTACATTGGTCCAGCCTTCTTGCAGCAACTCAGTTACAACATCAGGTAACGGATGACTTTCCAACCGTTTTTGAATTTCTTGGGTAGCTAGCTGTTTGGCCAGATCTGTTTTAGCCTTGCCTTCTTCTGCATCTTTAATTCTTTGCTCAACCAGTGAAGCTCGACGCTGTTCTTTTTGAACAAAAGCAGTAAAGTCTTCTAACAGCTCATTAAATAATTCAATATCATCTGCAAAACCTTGTAGCAGCTTTTGTACAACTTCTACCATCTTGTCGTATAGCTTTTGCTGGGCTGCATTGTCTTGCTCATCACAGCCTAGTGCAGCTGAAGCCATTTCATTCAATAAACGACGAGCAGGATGAGATGCTTTGCTGAATAGGGCTTTATCAAGAATAGCTACTTTTAATAAAGGAATTTGCAAACGACTAATGACGGCTTTGAATTGGTTGGGTAGGTTTCGATCATCCAGAATAAATTCAAACAGCATTGACACTAGATTAATGACATCCTGATCAACCTGACCTATGGATTTATTTTGGTCATAATTTTTTAAAAGATTTTCCAGTGCTGTTTTTATATCAACCTGTGGCGCTGATTGATTGGCTACAGGTAGTTGTTCTATTGCAGGTTGATGCTGAATTTGTGACAACATCCCCATTAAATCTGGCTGGCTAACGGCTGGTAGGTTATTGGTTGAAACTTGGGAGTTATGTGGAATTGATAATTGAGCAGCAACTAAAAGGTCTCTAAGTGCTAAAAATGCTTCCTGGGCTGCTTGAGCATCCATTGTTAGCTGCCCACTGCCTGCTGTCCCTCCACCATCAACAGTCCTTCTGTAAATAGGTGCTCTTTGGCTTTGTACAGGGCGACTGGTCAGCTCAGGCATTACCCCCGCTTCTTTTAGTAAATGATTTGCTTCACTGTAAATTTGATCAACAGCACCGAGTACATACTTCTCAAACAGTCTGAAAACAATGAGTTTAACCTTAATGTCTATATCTAACTTCTTTGTCGCTTGTACAAATGCCTGACAAAGCTTTTCTGGACCAATAGGATTAGTTTTATCATTAATAGTTTGTGGTAATAAGTTATCAATGCGGGTGGTTAAATGCATTAGTTGCATGCCATGATCACGGTTGATCACCTTCGATACCATCGTATCGATTGCAACTGTTTCTTCAAGATCTTCATTATTAACTAATGAAAGCGCATCAAAAGAAAGCTCATCTAGCTCAAATTGACTGCCTTGCTTTGGGGGGCCAACTAACTCATTGAAGTTTTGCTGGTAGGCTTCAAAAAAGGTCATTTCGATAGCTTTGCGCTTTAATCGAACCTCGCGCATGGCTTCAAAGTAAATATTTTGCTCTGTATTAGAACCTGCTCGATCGGCCATCTCGAACAGGGTGTCATCTGCATTTTCAAACAAACTGCGAATACAGGATTGAAGCTGATTAAGGCAATGTTCACAAACCTTAACTAATGGTGCTGAAAGGCGAGTAGCTGGTTTCACGGACTTGGTATTTATTGATGATAAGCGAACAACCTTCGAATCTTCCTGCATTAGCTATTTCTCCGCATTTGCCCGACCCACTTTCATGTACTGTCAAAAGCCGGGAAGACTTCCTGTATAGAAAACAGATAGCTGCACCTATCATACAACTGTATGAGAAATAGTTCCATTGATTTAGTGAGAGCCATCAAAGTTATTATAGTAACTTCAACACATTGAAAAGCGATTAAAAGCAAGGATATGAGATTAATGTCACAATATTTTACAGTACTAAAAAAGGTACTTAATATACCGAAGCTCGTGAGCTGAAGAACAACCGGTTAAAACAATAATCATTGGTGTTAAGCCATAATAACTTCAATAAATTTATGTCAATTGTTTATTTTTGATTAACTAGCTATTCCAAAATTGTCTAGTCAAATTAGCGCCGCCCTTTTACTCACCGCTTGCTTAACAATAGTGTTAGTATTACAAGTGCTTTTTGTAATTTATGTAGCACTAAGATGAGTAATACCGAAGAGACTCAAAACCATCAAAATACAGCCACACCTCATACTATTGGTCGTGGGATGTTAATTGCAGCCTGGATCACCGCATTGCTATTGCTAACCCTTTACTTCAGCAACTGGGAAGAACAGCGGCATAACCCAAACCAGGTTCCAATTGCCCAAGTGAATCAGGATGGCAGCCGTGAAGTCAGGCTAACGCGTAATCGCTATGGTCACTATGTTGCTACTGGTTATATTAATGGTAAAGCAGTCCAGTTTTTTTTAGATACTGGAGCAACTAATGTCGTGATTCCAGAAGGGGTTGCCAATAACCTTGGCCTTCCAAAACTAGCTACTCACAAAGCGCAAACGGCTAATGGCACAGTTGATATCTTTGTTACCCAGCTAGACAACCTTACTTTAGGCAACATTCGTTTTTTTGATGTCGATGCCAGCATCAACCCTCACATGGAAGGCGATGAAATTTTGCTGGGTATGAGTGCATTGCGCCAATTAGACTTCAGCCAGCAAGGCGACCAGTTAATTCTTAAGCTACCCCAGCAAAATTAGATATACTAATCCTCTTAAAACAACTAACCCTAAATTACCGAAGGCAATAATGATTGACCCAGTAATTCTAAAACAAGCTGTTATAGACAATGTGAACCAAGCACTGACTGAAGATGTGAGAAGTGGTGACATCACTGCTCAATTAATACCTGCTACAGCTGAAGCTACTGCTTATGTCATTTCTCGGGAAGCAGCCATCATTTGTGGCCAACCATGGGTAAATGAAGTATTTAAACAAGTGAACCCAAGCTTAATCGTCAACTGGCAGGTAGAAGAAGGTCAACTTGTTACTGCTAACCAACAGCTATTTAGTGTAACAGGCTGTGCTCAAGCAATCCTGACCGCAGAACGAACAGCCCTCAACTTTTTACAAACCCTATCTAGTACTGCCACTATTTGTCATGAATATGCGAAACTAGTGAAGCACACTTCAGCAAAACTACTGGATACTCGAAAAACCATTCCGGGTTTACGCATTGCCCAAAAGTACGCGGTAACTCAAGGTGGCTGTCATAACCATCGTATTGGCCTTTATGATGCCTACCTAATTAAAGAAAATCATATCAATGCCTGTGGCTCAATTACCAATGCAGTCACTCAAGCGAAACAGCTTAACCCTGGTAAACCTGTCGAAGTGGAAGTAGAAAGCTTTACCGAATTAGAAGAAGCGTTAGCTGCAAAAGCAGATATCATCATGCTGGATAACTTTTCTACAAGCCAATTAATCCAGGCAGTTGAGTTGGTAAAAGGAAAAGCCAAATTAGAAGCATCAGGGGGTATCAATAAACACACCCTGGTTGAAGTAGCCACCACAGGTGTCGACTATATTTCAATAGGAGCACTAACCAAAGATTGTCGAGCGATCGATTTATCCATGCGGTTTGAGAAGCAGGAATGAAAGTATGCAAAAAATTTTAGTAACAGGTGGAGCTGGCTACATTGGTAGCCATACCTGTGTTGAACTATTGAATAAAGGCTATGAAGTGGTGGTAGTGGATAATCTATCCAATAGCCACCCAGAATCATTAGATCGTGTTCAGAAAATATGTAGTAAACCGCTTACCTTTCATAAAATTGATATTTTGGATACTGAAGCCTTAGAGCAAGTATTTAAACAACATCAGTTTTATGCTGTTATCCACTTCGCTGGACTAAAAGCCGTGGGAGAGTCCTCTGAAATCCCACTTACTTATTATGAAAACAATGTGGCAGGCACCATCAAGCTGTGTCAAATGATGCAAGCCCATCAGGTTAAGAACCTGGTATTCAGTTCTTCTGCTACTGTATACGGTAACCCAGCCAGTTTACCTATTGCTGAAGACTTTCCACTGTCAGCCACTAATCCCTATGGCCGTTCTAAGTTAATGGTTGAAGATATATTAAGAGACCATTACCAGGCTGATAACCGTTGGAATATTGCCTTACTCCGCTACTTTAACCCAGTCGGTGCCCATGAGTCTGGATTAATAGGCGAAGACCCTAATGGCATTCCCAATAACCTAATGCCGTATATTTCCCAAGTAGCCATTGGTAAACGTAAGCAACTGAACGTATTTGGTAATGACTATAATACACATGACGGAACTGGCGTGAGAGACTATATTCATGTAGTCGACTTAGCAAAAGGGCATGTAAAAGCTATTGAAAAAATGGCAGATAAACCAGGCTGCCAAGCCTATAACCTAGGAGTAGGCAACGGATACAGTGTATTAGACATGGTAGAAGCCTTTGCCAGAATTAGCGGCAAACCAGTACCCTATCAAATCACCGACCGCCGCTCCGGCGATATAGATGCTTGCTACGCCAACCCGACATTAGCGAAACAGACACTTAACTGGGAAACCACCAAAACCTTAGAAGATATGATTTATGACACCTGGCGTTGGCAGCAGCAGAATCCTGAGGGGTATACGTCAAAATAGCCCTACGGCTAAAGCAGTGTTATAAACACTTAAAAGATAATTTCACCAAATTATTACAATTAACGTTTCATTAAGGTATAAGAGAAGCCTCAAGTAACCAAAAGAAATCTAACACTTCTCTTATATCTCTTCTATGCTTAAAGGTGTCGTCTAATAAAAAGCTGAGACCGGGATGAGTACCTTAGCTATTAATGATCGAATCACCTTACTCCTAACAAATGCAGCAAATAGAAATATTCTCATTTTAGTTTTCTTTTTATCTGGCTTTTCAGGACTCATTTATGAATCCATCTGGACCCAGTACTTAAAACTATTTTTAGGCCATGCCGCCTATGCTCAAACCCTGGTGCTTATTATCTTTATGGGAGGAATGGCCCTCGGAGCATGGCTAACCAGTAAATACTTACATAAGTTCAGTAATTTATTTCTAGCTTATGCAATCGTTGAAGCTATTATTGGTTTACTTGCATTAGTCTTTCATAATATCTATGTAGCAAGTACCGATTTCGCTTATAATACCGTTATGCCTTTTTTGGGCAGCAGTGGGCCAATCGAAATTTTTAAATGGAGTTTAGCGACTCTGTTGATCCTGCCACAAACCATCTTATTAGGCAGTACATTCCCTTTAATGAGTGCCGGCTTTATCCATTATTTTCCTGAAAAGAAAGGCCACTCACTCTCTATTTTATATTTTTCTAATAGCTTTGGCGCGGCAATTGGTGTACTAGTTGCTGGTTTTTATTTGGTTCGTACTGTCGGCTTACCCGGTACACTGCTAACCGCTGGACTTATCAACTTTGCGGTAGCGCTGGTTACTTGGTTCATTAGCAAACAGTTTGCCTCTGGCATAATACAACCTCCACATTTAGAAAAACAAGAAACGGCAGATCATAGAACCTTAAAAATACTACTGATTGTCGCTGCTATGACAGGTGCTGCATCATTTATGTATGAAGTCGCCTGGATCCGCATGTTAAGCATGGTGTTAGGCAGTTCCGTTCATTCATTTGAACTCATGTTAAGTGCTTTTATTCTAGGTTTAGCTATTGGAGGCTTTTGGATTAGAAATAAAATCAGCAACATAGCCAACCCAATTCAATGGTTAGGCTTTATCCAAATAATCATGGGAATCTTAGCCGCCTTAACCATCACTTTCTACAACTACACTTTCGATTTTATGGCCTTTACCATGCAGGCCTTACAGCGTACCGAACCTGGTTACATTTATTTTAACTTAATTAGTCACTTTATTTGCTTAGTAATGATGTTGCCTGCCACTATTTGTGCAGGAATGACACTACCATTAATCACTTATATTTTATTGAATAAAGGTTATAATGAACGAGCAATTGGCTGGGTATACTCATCTAATACAGTCGGTTCTATACTAGGGGTAGCAATAGCAGTACAATTGATTATGCCTTTACTGGGGCTAAAAAATCTGATTATTTCTGGTAGTATACTTGATATATTGATGGGCTTTTTCTTACTGACCTCATTAGCTCAGATATCAAAACTAAAGATAGCAGCCATTCTTATCATCCCTTTCTTGATTTCATTTTTAAAGTTTGATCAACTAAAAATGGCATCAGGGGTCTATCGCAAAGGAACCTTAGTCTCTCCTGAATCAGCAAAAATTATCTACCATAAAGATGGTAAAACAGCCACAATCTCAGTTATTGAATATGGTGATAAAGAAAACTCAATGCAAGTCATAACCACAAATGGTAAGCCAGATGCGGGAATAACTCACCTGAGTAGACCTGCAAGCCCTGATGAAGATACCATGATATTATCAGCAGCAATACCACTCGCACTACATAACAACCCAAAACAAGTAGCTGTTATAGGTATGGGGTCAGGCCTTACCTCACATGTCTTCTTATCTAGTGATCGTGTAAATCAGGTTGACACCATAGAAATTGAACCCGCCATGGTTGAAGGCGCTAAAAACTTTTACGAAAGAAACCACTTAGCTTATGAGGAAGCAAAAAGTAATATTCACATTGCAGATGCGAAAACATTTTTCTCTTCAAATCAAAAAAAGTATGACATTATCATGTCAGAGCCTTCAAACCCCTGGGTAAGTGGGGTTGCGAGCCTTTTTACACACGAGTATTACTCTTTAATTAAGAAATCAGTTAAAGAAGATGGACTTTTTGTTCAATGGTTACAAGCTTATGAGATCAGTCCAGAGTTAGCTCTTAGTATATTTTCATCACTAGATAAAGTTTTTTATGATTACCATCTCTACGCATCAAATCCTTCTGATTACATTATCATAGCTTCACCCAACAAGGTGTTACATACCGAGCTATATGATATCTTTTCAAACAAAAAACTAGCCAGTGAATTAAAAAGAATAAATCATGAATCTATCACTGACCTAAAAACCCATCATATAACATACAAGCCTGTAATAAAAAATATATTATTAGCAGGCAATATACAATCAAATTCTGATTTTTTTCCAATTGTACAAGAGAATGCAGACAAAACAAGATTCATGAACAGTACGGCTGCCTCACTAATTGACTTAAGATTAGTCAGTATTTTAAATGGGACTCAACAAGACAGTATAAACCCAGAGAGAATTAGCAAAAATAATAGTTTTGAAGTTGCAAAAGCAGCATTAAATAGCCTCTCAATTTTATCAAAGGACAATATTCCAACTTCTATAGAAGAAGTTAAACAAATCTGCAAAAATAATAAATCGATAAACAAGTGGATAAGAGAATTCTCCCAATCTGCAAACAATATATTATGGATAAAGAAAGAAACCATCATAAAATTTGTAAACAACCACTCCCATGTAACATGCAATAACAAAAAGATAGTAGCTATGTACGATTATTACAAAAGTATTGCCAAACAAAATCACTACAATATACTATCCAGCGTAAAAGAATACATAAAACAAAATAAATCTATTGATCTACAAATGAGACTAAACTATCTTTTCTCCCTTATAAAACTTAACAAGCTAAATGAAGCTGAATTAGAACTAGAACAAATAAAATTAAAAACCCACAATAATTTAATAGTAATTTATCTCGACTCTTTACTAAAAACAAAAAAAAGTAACATATATTCTCCCCTCAACATAACCATAAAATTTTAATTTTATGAAATACAGATTGCTAGAATTTTTAAAGGAACCTTCTACAGAAGAAGAATTTGAAGTTGAGGTATTTGAGTCATGCCAGCTTTCCCGTAATATAGAAATAAAACATGTACGTTGCAATCAATGGTGTCATAAAAATAATACAAGTCCATTATTAATTAACAAGCATGAATGTAATAGCTGTTATACCCTAGAAATCATTTCAGGAAAGCTAACAAGCAAACAGACAAAAGTAGAATACCCAATCATTAAAGGTGTTCCAAGAATATTACCACTAGATATATTAAAAGATACTTTAGAAAAAAATTATTCAGATTTTTTAGAAAAATTTGAAGAAAAATTCAGCTTTAAATTCAACTTAAAAATTAAATCAGAAAACAAAAACAAAAACATCATTAACTCATTTAGCTATCAATGGACTACCTTTATAAATAATTATGACCACTTTAAAGATATTTTTCTTAGCTTCACAAAACCTTTTTTAAAAGAAGAGGATTTTAAAAATAAAATAATGCTTGAAGTTGGATGTGGCTCTGGTAGACCTGCGGTTACTGCTTGTAAAATGGGTGCTGAAGTTATAGGAATGGATATTAGCCGAGCAGTAGATAGTGCATATATTCAGTCAGAAAAAATTGCTATGCTCCATATAGTTCAAGCTGATGCTTATGCACCACCTTTCAAACAAAAGTTTGATGTTGTATATTCTGTTGGTGTACTACAACATATTCCAAGTCCTCAAAAAGCGCTTGAAGGAATACGTACAACATTATCAGAAGTATCACCACTTATCCTTTGGGTCTATGGAGAAAGAGAGCTTTGGTATAAACCAATAGAGCTTTTTAGAAAAATTTCTGTAAAGCTACCACATAAACTATTACATGCAATATCGATTTTATTAGCAATTTTATCCGAACTTTTTTTGCTAATCCCCTATCGAGTTATGTCTAAAATATCAGCCTTAGATAAAATATCTAAAAAAGTGCCAGGAAGGATATATGCCAGATTTCCATTTAGGGAAAATGTTGTAGGCTGGTTTGATCGTTTGTCAGCACCAGTAACTTACTACTTTAATCAAGAATATATACATAGTCTCTTAGATAAAACGGGCTATTCTAATATCGAAATTGCTGCTAGAAAGAATGCTAGTGCCAGCTGGGTAATTCGTGCTACTAGAAATAGAAAGAAAAAAGTTTAATATATAAATATTATGTGCAAATTTAAAAGTAACTTAGATGAAGCTTATTAACTTAAGAATAGTAAAAAAAGCTCTTGAATCTCTTATTCACTACCCTTTTCACCCTCAATGGTATACAGCTCATAGTAGAATTTTAAAGAAACAATTAAAAGACATAAACTCAACTAATAAGATTCTTGATATTGGATGTTATGACAAATGGGTTCAATATTATTTAGATTCTCAATGTAGTTATATTGGTTTGGATTATCTTGAAACGGCTTCGAATTGGTACTTTTCAAAACCTGATATTTTTGGTGATGCACACACATTACCCTTTTCAACAAACATTTTTGATAAAGTACTATTATTAAATGTTTTAGAACACGTTTCATGTCTAGATACTGTGCTCAAAGAATCTTTTCGAGTTTTAAAAAAAAATGGCGAAGCAATTATTCAAATACCATTTCTATATCCAATTCATGATGCTCCTCGAGATTTTATAAGGATTACTCAACATGGTATGGCTGATAAATCTAAAAAAATAGGATTTAAAATAGTAAAATCTATTAGTATGGGTCACCCACTGGAAACAGCAGCTTTATTAAAAAATATTGCTATAAGCAAAACATTCATTAATTGCTTAAAACGGAAAAACCCTTTATGTATTGCTACCCCAATATTACCCTTTTATTTTTTATTTCAAAATTTAACTAGTTTCATTTTATCCAAGTTGACAATTTCAGATAATTTTATGCCTTACAGCTATATATTTATATTAAAAAAATAAATTATAATTCCTTTAATTAAAATGAAACTAATTAATCATGAGCATAAAAAAGAGCAAACAAAAATATCTGTAATTACAACCTCTTACCCTATTTCAACCAACTCTTCAAGTGGTATATTTGTAAAAAATCTTATAGATAATCTTCCACCAGATATTCACCGTACAGTTATCATACCTGGCTCAACAAATAGTATTCAGTTTGAAGCTCAACCTTATGAGAATTTTAAAATTTTTAGATATGCTCCAAAAAAATATCAATCCCTTGCACATCAACCAGGAGGAATACCTGTTGCACTTCACCAAAAAAAATGGCCCTATTTGATACTACCACTTTTTATTGTAAGCCTTTGTTATCAATGTATATTAGCAGCCTTTAAATCTAAACTTATTCATGCAAACTGGTCTGCAATTGGAGCTATTGCAGGTATTATAGGTAAACTCTTCAACACCCCAGTTATAACTACTTTAAGAGGTGAAGACATTTCCAGGGCAAGCACATCAGTATTATATAGCTTAGCACTAAAACTATGTATTATATCTAATAATAAAGTTATATGTGTCAGTACTAAAATGAAAGAAATTCTTATCGGACAATATCCTACGCTTAGAGATAAAGTAGTTCATATACCAAACGGTGTATCTAGTACTTTTCTAAATATACAAAGAAATAATAAAACCATATCATCTCAAAAGCTAAGGCTTAAGCTTTTAACTGTCGGTAGTCTAATACCAAGGAAATCTATAAATACAATTATAGAAGCATTAGCTACCTTCCCAAAATTTAATCGTCCTTTCTTAAATATTATTGGGGATGGTATTGAGAGAGAAAACCTTGAAAAACTATGCATCAGTCTTGACATTAGAGAATCAGTATCATTTGCTGGTAGCATTTCTCCAAATGAAATTATAGAATTCTACAAATCAAGCGATATTTTTATTTTATCAAGTTTAAGTGAAGGAAGGCCTAACGTACTTTTAGAAGCAATGGCATCAGAATTACCAGTAATAGCATCGAATATAGATGGTGTGATAGAATTAATTAAAGGTAATGGCCTACTTTTTGAACCAAAAAATCATAAAGAACTATCAAATAAAATTAGTATATTACTAAACGATAAAAAATATCGCGATATATTAGCAAATAAAGGAAAACAGTTTATCATCAATCAACACCTAACCTGGAACAATACTGGAAGTAAATATGCAAAACTTTACTATGCAACTATTAATGAGTAAGTAGTTATGTGTGGCATAACATTTATTTATTCAAAAAACAATGACTCTTATAGCTTATTTAAAAGAACTCAACTAGCTGTTAACCGGCTATACCATAGAGGCCCAGATCAACAAAATATTATATCAATTGAAAATGCTGTGCTTGGGCATACTCGGCTATCTATCATTGATATTTCTTCAAGCATGCAACCTATGCACACTCCTGACAAACGTTATTGGTTAGTTTTTAATGGAGAAATTTATAACTATAAAGAGTTAAAAAGTTCTCTAGCAGATAAATGGTTTTTTAATTCAGCCGGGGATACCGAAGTAATTTTGGCTGGATTAGCACTATATGGGGATAGCTTTATTAAATTAATGGAGGGAATGTGGGCTATCGCATTTTGGGATACAAAAGAAAAAAAACTGACTTTATCAAGAGACCCTTTTGGTAAAAAACCACTGTACTTTAAAATGGCAAAAGAGGAATTTATGTGCTCATCAGAACTTCCTGCCCTGAAAGCACTAGACCAGACGCCATGGAGTGAAGACCTTAATAGCACATCTGACTATTTCTCATATGGTATCTGTTTGCCAGGGCATACATTTTATAAGGATGTTAAGGAAGTATTACCAGGCCATAATTTAACCTGGAGTCCTGGCAATACTTATTCAACAGAGCCTTATTGGCAGCTTGAAACAAAAAGAATACAAGATATTAATAACCACAGTTATGAAAAACTAGAAGACCTTTTATTAAAATCGATAAAAAAGAGGTTAGTTGCTGATGTTGAAATAGGAGCTTTCCTATCTGGTGGCATCGACTCATCACTTATTGTTAGCCTAATTTCTAATAAAATTAAAAACAACTTAAAAACGTTCACAGTTTCATTTTGTAACAAAAGCTATGATGAAAGCAAGTTTGCAAAAGAAATATCTAAAAAATTTAACACACAACATATAATAAGTAATTTTGACTTATCATCTTCCCATAAAACTATTATCCCCCTTATTACTAATAGCATAGGCCAACCATTCTCAGATGCATCAATACTTCCTACTTACTTATTATCTAAAGTTACATCTTCCTACGTTAAGGTAGCTTTATCAGGAGACGGTGCTGATGAAGTTTTCTCTGGTTACCAGCGATATCAAGCCCGAGTGCTATATAACTGGTTCTTTCGTTTACCTAAAACATTGAGAAAAAATATAAAAATAATTCTGGATTATATACCTGAACCAATGGTTCATCACAGTGCTAGCCTTATAAAAAAAGCAAAATTATTTATTGAACTTGCTGAAGAATATCAGAAGGAACCAAATTATACTGCACCATTAGTATTCAATAGCTCTCTACAAAAAAGGCTTTGTCCAGAGTTAACAGGATATGGACATATTATTAACACACTACCTGAAGAAACAGAGCTTGATGGGGTAGAGCAAATGATGAGAAGAGATATGCTTATTTACCTACCACAAGATATTCTGCTTAAAATAGACCGAGCTTCAATGGCAAATTCATTAGAAGTTAGGTCTCCATTTTTAGATACACAACTAGTTAACTTTGCATTTACCTTTCCCCCTAATTACCATCGTAGCTGGTTACAAGGTAAAAAAATTTTAAGAAAAACATTCCAACCTTCATTACCTAAAAAGATATGGAGACGTAGAAAACAAGGCTTTTCTGTACCTATTCAAAAATGGTTCCAGAATGAGCTAGGAAGAAATTTAAGAGAAATTATCCTAGAAACTAACTCTCCATTATGCAAAAATACTGTCTTAGCGTTATTAGATGAACATTGTAAGCTTCATAAAGACTACAGTATTCAGTTATGGGCAATTTATATTTATTTAATTTGGAGAGAGGCTAACTAATCAAAGACCATGAAAATTATTAACTACCTAACATTATTTTTATCAGGTTTATTTATTGCCTTTATCATTTCAACTCAATGGAGTGAGATAAATAAGCTAACCTGGTCAATAAACATAAATTTATTTATTATTTCTTTATTGTTTCTATCTATAATATATTATTTAGCAGCTATGGGGTGGCATCTAATATTAAAATCAGACAATCAAAATATTTTATATTTAAAATCATTACAAATATGGATATTTTCGGCATTTTATAGATACATCCCAGGTATTATATGGCCATATATAAGCCGAATACATCTTACTAATAAAGAAAACATATCAAAAGCATCTTGTATAAAATCTATTTTAATTGAAAATGTACTAATTTCTATTTCTTCAATATCCGTTGGATTACCTACTATTTACTATATTTTAAAATCAAATTCTGTTTTTATGAGTTTATTGTTGTTTTTATCGATATTATTTATCTCACTGCTTACAATAAAAAAACATGCAGCCCATCTTATAAAAAGTGCAACTAAATTTTTTAACTTAACTCCAACAAAAATATTAAAATTATTTTTATTTTATTTTTTTTACTGGATACTATTTTCTTCTAATTTTTTTATATTGTATATAGCACTGTTTGGAAATAGTAATATTTACTCTATTAAGTCTATATATATTGCAACTTCTTTTTCAGTGAGCTTTTTAATAGGGTTTATTTCTTCATTATCTCCTTCAGGGATAGGTATCCGAGAAGCAGCACTTTACAGTATTTTGATATTACATATTCCAATACCTGAAGCCACAATATTAGCTATTATAAGTAGACTTTGGTTAATTGGTGGGGAAATTATCACTTTTTTATTAACTCTTTTAATTAAAGCATATCTTAAAGAAAAAATAAGTCGACTTAAATAAAAATCAAACTATTTTTTTAATATAAGTATAAAAGAGGGCAAAAAATTATACAAGTAAACCCATAAAAATTTTGGTACTTTTTCAATAAAACCTCCTTTAGTTATTAAGTCTCTAGCGCAATATTTATCTGGATAGTATACTATTTCAAGCGTATAGTCCTTAACATAAAATTTAGATATTAATCGTTTAATCCCCCAAGGAGTTTTAAGATTTTCATAATATTCGTTACCTTTATTAAATATTTTAATATATTTATTAGCTAATAGCTTTGGTAGCCAAGAAAGAAATGGTAATTTATAATGCGGTTCAATTATTGTTAGTCTTGATGCAGCCCCAAGATAACATACTCCTTCATTTGACAACACTCTTTCAATTTCTTCGAATAGCCTTTCAGCATCAGGGACATGTTCATACACATGATTACAAATAACTAGATTTACACTGTTATCAGAAAAAGGTAACTTCATTGAGTCGCCAATCATATAAGTAATATTTTCATAAGTTTGCTTCTGGCAAGCTATTGTTAAAGCACTATCATCGATATCCAAACCAACAACATTGTCAAAATATGGTGACAAGGCTCTAGTAAAAAATCCAGCTGAACAGCCTATATCTATTGCAAGTCCTCTATTACTCGATAGTGCTCCACAATCAGTAAGAATAGATATCATTTTATCAACTTTCGGCTGTTTATAGTTACTATCTAATAGAATTGGTGTTACTTTAGATAGCTTTTCCTGATATCTATATTTATTCATTTATTAGAGTAAATCAATGCAGTTATTTGTTCCGAAACTAGTCCTATTAAAAAAATCAACAATCCATTACTTACTAAAAGAGCACTCATATTGGTAAAAGTTCCAAAAGAGAAATACGTATAAATATAATAAAAAAATCCAAGTAGTATATGTATAATGCTTAGTGGAAAAAATATTTTCAATGGAGAGTAAAGCGTACCAATTTTGAATATTATAAGAAGAAACCTAATTCCATCTTGAAATGGATTAATATGACTATTTCCTTTTCTTTTGTGAAAGCTCATTGGAACATAATTAACTGAATAGCCAGCTCTATAAAAGGCCATTGTAATAGTTGTTGGGTAAGAAAATCCATTTGGTAACAAGTTAATAAATTGTTTAAACTTATATTCATTAACCACTCTAAATCCTGATGTCAAATCTGATATTTTATGTCCAACCATCCAGCTAGCAAGTATATTATATAATTTATTTGCAAATCCCCTTGATATATTTGCATGGGAATTTTTATATCTTGATCCAACGACCATATCAATGCCTTGCTTCATCACTTCAAGCATCAACTTTATATTATCTGGATCATGTTGACCATCAGCATCCATAAATATCAAGTATTTTCCATTTGCTTCATTAGCTCCAACTTTGATAGATGCACCATTACCCTTTGTGTATGGATTTTTAATGTAATTAATACCATATTTATGGCATATTTCCGCTGTATGATCTGTACTCCCATCATCAACCACTATAATTTCAGCGTTAATATCACTTGCTATATTTATAATTTTTGGAATTAATTCATCAAGTGACTTAGCCTCATTTTTAGCTGGCATTATAATTGAATAGTCATACATCTAGATTATCTCTTATTTTTTTTAGTTTCTTAACTTCTTTAATAAATATTTTTTTTCTAACGAAATTAGTATTATCTATAAGATCAATTTTATCAAACTCTACATCAAAATCATCAAACTTATTAAGAAATAAATATATAATAAATCTATTATAGTGCAACCTTAAGTCACTATAATTATACTTTATGGCCATATCTAATTTTTCTAATGCTTCATGATATTTTCCAGTATAAAATTTTATCATATATATTTTGTCATATAATACGCTTTTAGTTATATTTTCTTTATAATCCCTACTATAAATTAATTGCTTTATTATTTCCTCCAGTTCACTGAAGGTGTATAACTCGCACTTATTCTGTATTAACAGTTTTATTAAGTCATCTAGAAGCCCCATTGTACCACTATATATTTTTGCTTTCTCAAAGTTAAATTTATTTTTACCATCTAAACTTTTAACACCAAAAAAACAATCAAGAATAATATTCTGCATTAGTATATAACTATCTTCTTTAAATTTTAGCATAGAGTTAAAAGCAGTTTTTTTTGCTTCTTTAAAATCACCAGTATATATATATTCATTTATCATCATATGGTGTGCTCTTGGTGAATCAGGATGTTCATGATAATAAATAGTTATCATTTTCTTTCGATCACCCCATATTAAAGCTGACTGATAACTTAGCATAACTTCAACAACCAAATATGGCAAAAAAAATAATAATGTTATTTTCATATTATTTATAAAACTTATAATTCCAAAAACAAAAAATAAAACCCCTAAGATTGGCAGATAGTTTCTATGTTCAAAATAAATTTCAAGCGGTATAATTGTAGATTCTAAAGAGTGCCCTAATAAATACCACAAAAAACCTAATTTCATTAATACATTCCCATAATAAAAAACCACATACAAAGACAAACACCATGCTATTATTGATAAGCAGGTAGTTACTGGGTTAAGTATGCTTCTAGAAATAACCACATCATCATGAACTACCCCAGTACCTGTGGAACTCAACATCAATATTTTATATACATACTCCCATAAAACTCTAGTCTCTGTCATCAGCCTTTCAGGTAAATTATAGTTTCTCATAGACCACGCAAGATCACTTGAATATGAAAAATATATAATAATAATTAAATATAAAGCTGTTGGAATATAAATACAAAAAACTCCAAACCAATCATTTATTCTAAACCTATTCTTTAAAAGAATGCGATCCAGCAATAACAAATACAACGGTAGCAAAACACCATTCTCTTTTGATAAAATAGCCAAAACCGCTACAGCTCCATATATTACTGACAATATAAAATGATCAATAAAAGAGGTTATTTTTTCTCTTTTAATTAAAAAAACAAAAATAAACAACAAAACAAACAGTGTTGAAAGTTGATTCATTCTTTGCACAACAAGTAAAACGCCACTAATATTCATAGGATGAAGCAACCAAAAACACATAACTAGAATAGAAAATATTTCTCCTTGTGTTTCTGAACATACATCACTTTTTCCGAAAATCTGCCTTGAGATTACATAAACAAAGATTCCTACCAAACAATGAATTAAAACGTTTGTATATTTAAACCAAAATGGATCAGTCGGCCAATTATTATCATTAATTAAAAATGAAATAAGTGATATAGGGCGCCCTAGTGGTCCTGCTTTACCATCTAATAAATAGATTAACAAGTTGTCCAGTGTGGTTATTCCACCATATTCACCTATAAATTTTAAGTTAGGAGCGTCATCAAAAATAAAAGGCCCATATAAAGAAGGGTAATAAATCACATACGTTAAAACCAAAGCAGCTAAAAATGCAAGACAATATAATATTTCCCTCCAAGTAATTATTACTGAGCAGTCAAACTTCATACTTTATAAATACTATTTATCATAATTGACAAACCATTTAATAAGCCCACAACAACTTCATATAAAATAAAATATAGAATAAATAAATCTCTCATCTTGTAACAATTATTTTTTGCGAACAGTGAAACAATAACAACTTAAATGTAATACACATTGTATAAGAAGTAGATAGCAGAACCTGTATAGATATATTTAAAAGTTTGTTGTTAAGAACAATGATAGAAGAAGTTTTCTTTTTTGATTAAGTGCGTACTTTAAGTTTTCAATTTAAGTTTTTAAAACTTAAGCAATAACAATAAACATAACAATAAAGTACCTTTATTTAGTAAATAAAGGTACTTTATTAAATTAAAAATTTAATAACCTATCTGCAGTTTGCTGGAAGATATTTATCATCAACATCAGAAGTCCCCTGACCACAAGTCCATGTAACAGAGCCTCCACCAGCTGCTAATGTTGGAATTAATACTAGTTTTTTAGTATCAATAGCAGTGTCATTATTATATGTAACAGTAATTTTGCCACTATCGCCAACTGCTACACTTGCTACGTTATTACCTGTTATCTTTGTACTACCGGCTAAACCATAGCTAGCATTTGTTGAGGTTGGATAACGCCCCAGAGATAAACGTGTTTCAGCAACAGCCGATTTAGCACCAGAGGCCAATGTCATCCCCTCTGACACTTTCGTCCTAACCGTATAATCTTGGTAAGCAGGTATAGCTACCGCTGCTAATATGCCTATGATTGCAACCACAATCATTAATTCTATCAGGGTGAAGCCCTGTTGCTGCCTTATGGTTTTCATGCGTATTACTCCGTCTATTTTTTAAGAAAGTGGATACTCCCTGTCATTATTTATGCCAAACTGTTTTAGCCATCCTTTAAGTCAATGTAGACGCTATTTATAAGTTAGTTATAGCACTTCTTTGTGAAGCTGCAATTTTTGATGCAGTTTACTTATTAAACTATAGGTCACTAACTGACCATTTTGGTCAGTCACTAATACATAACTTTTTTATTACCATTTTCTTCCAGTATGAAAAGCTGACTGTTTCGCTCTATACTTGATTCGATCTAACAGATATATTTTCGATAGTTGTAGCCTAAGTAAGCGATAATAAAAGATGATTCTAACGGGACTTGCTAAACGTTTAGTTGATGATAACCTGCTCAGCCATGACCAGGCGAGCCAGGCCTATCAAGAAGCCTCTAAACAAAAAATTCCTTTTGTTACCCACCTTGTCCAAGCAGATTTGGTCAAGTCTAAAGATATAGCTCGACTTTCAGCAGAAGAGTTTGGCTCTCCTTTAATGGATATGGATTGTTATGATTTTACTCAGGCACCTAAAGAACTGGTCAATGAAAAGCTGATTAGAAAGCACCATACTCTGCCTTTGCTTAAGCGTGGCAATCGTTTATTTATTGCCGTTTCTGACCCTACCAACCTAAATGCATTAGATGAAATTCGCTTTAATACTGGTTTAAATATCGATGCAGTTTTAGTTGAAGAAAATAAACTATCAGCAGCCATAGAAAAGTTTCTCGAAAGTGCTGATGATGCCTTAAGTGATTTAGCAGACGAAGATTTGGATGCTCTCGAAATATCTGCTGGTGAAGAAGAGAAAGAAGCCGCTGCGGGTGGTGATGAAGCCGATGATGCACCTGTCGTTCGATTTGTTAATAAGATGTTACTCAGCGCGATTAAAGGTGGCTCTTCAGACCTTCACTTTGAACCCTATGAAAAGAGCTATCGGGTTAGATTCAGAACAGATGGTGTACTACATGAAGCGGCTAGACCACCAATTACTCTAGCCCCTCGCATTTCTTCACGACTAAAAATTATGTCTGCTATGGATATTTCTGAACGGCGCAAGCCTCAGGATGGACGGATTAAGATGAAATTATCCAAGACTAAAGCCATCGACTTTCGGGTTAATACCTGCCCTACCTTGTGGGGAGAAAAAATCGTTCTACGGATTCTTGACCCTACCAGTGCTCAAATGGGTATCGACAGTTTAGGTTATGAAGAAATCCAAAAAGATATGTATATGGATGCTCTACACCAGCCTCAGGGCATGATTCTGGTGACTGGCCCCACAGGGAGCGGAAAAACCGTCTCACTTTATACAGGACTCAACATTCTAAATACTGTTGAACGCAATATTTCCACCGCAGAAGACCCTGTCGAAATAAACTTGGAAGGTATTAACCAGGTTAATGTTAATCCTAAGCAAGGAATGGACTTTGCCCAAGCATTGCGTGCCTTTTTACGGCAAGATCCAGACATTATCATGGTAGGTGAGATTCGAGATCTAGAGACTGCCGGTATTGCCATAAAAGCTGCTCAAACCGGCCATATGGTGATGTCTACATTACATACCAACAGCGCAGCTGAAACCTTAACTCGGTTATTAAATATGGGGGTTCCGGCTTTTAACTTAGCCACTACAGTCAACTTGATTATTGCCCAACGGTTGGCTCGACGGTTATGCAGTAACTGTAAAGTGAAAGCCGATATTCCTAAAACGGCTCTACTCCATGAGGGTTTTACTGAAGAACAAGCACAGACTGCTGAACTTTATGGACCTAAGGGCTGTGACAAATGTAACAATGGTTACAAAGGACGACTAGGCATCTATGAAGTCGTTAAAATTACGCCTGGGCTTTCAAAAATCATTATGGAAGAAGGCAACTCGATTCAAATTGCTGAACAAGCACAAAAAGAAGGCTTTAATAGCTTACGTACTTCTGGCTTGCTCAAAGCATTACAAGGGATTACCAGCCTTGAAGAGGTAAACCGAGTGACAAAAGATTAGTCATAACTTTCAGCAGTAAAACAAGTCTGCTGGGTAAAACCTTAATTATTTGAACAAGTTAGCATTATAACTGGTTGTTTCTAACAGATTTAACGTGCATGCGTTACACTTATTCTGTGACGTAACTAGAAGGTACTTTGTGATTGCTGTGCTACCAGGCTGGTAGCATTATAAGCGACAGGAATCAACAAATGCCTTTATTATAAACACATAATGCTCGGTAGCGGGCCTTACCCAAGGAATCTGATAGTCAGGTACTCCAATGGCTACAAAAGCAGTTAAACCCAGCGCTTTCGTCTGGGAAGGCAAAGATAAAAAAGGTCGAAAAACCAAAGGGGAGATCCAAGGCGCCAGCATTGCCATGGTGAAAGCAGAACTGCGTAAGCAGGGGATCAACCCAACTAAGGTTAAGAAAAAAGCGATCAGTTTTGCTGGTAAAGGCAGAAAGGTCAAGCCGATGGATATTGCAGTCTTTACCCGTCAGCTGGCCACCATGATGAAAGCGGGCGTGCCGTTGATCCAGTCTTTTGAAATTACCGCTGATGGCTGTGAAAATCCCACTATGCGTGATTTGGTTAATGACGTTAAAAATGATGTAGCAGGGGGTAGTAGCTTAGCGGAAGCGTTAAGTAAACGCCCCAAATACTTTGATGACTTATATTGCAGTCTAGTCGCTTCTGGAGAACAATCAGGTGCACTGGAAAGCTTGCTGGACAGAATTGCCACCTACAAAGAAAAAACCGAGTCATTAAAAGCAAAAATCAAAAAAGCCATGACTTACCCTATTGCGGTTGTGGTGGTGGCAATCATTGTGACAGCCATCCTATTAATTAAAGTGGTACCTCAGTTCCAAGAAGTTTTCGCAGGCTTTGGTGCTGACTTACCTGCTTTTACTATGTTTGTTATTCAAATATCAGAATTTTTACAAGCCTATTGGCTGTACTTTTTAGCGGGTATTGGCGTGCTTATCTTTGCTTCTAGTAAGGCGTTAGAGAAATCAAAAGGGCTTCGTGATGGTCGTGACCGCTTCGTCCTAAAAATACCGATTATTGGCGATATCATTGATAAATCAGCTGTTGCTCGTTATGCCAGAACCCTTTCTACCACTTTTGCTGCCGGGGTTCCTTTAGTCGATGCACTTGATTCAGTGGCAGGAGCAGCTGGTAACGTGGTTTATTATCAGGCCGCCAGACAAATTAAAGAGGATATTTCTTCTGGCCAGCAGCTACAGTTTGCTATGAAGAATACTGCTGTCTTCCCAAGCATGGCAGTGCAAATGGTGGGAATTGGTGAAGAGTCTGGCGCTCTAGATGAAATGCTGGATAAAGTAGCCAACCACTATGAAGAAGAAGTAGACAACATGGTTGATAACCTCACTAGCTTGATGGAACCAATTATCATGTCCGTATTAGGGGTCTTAGTCGGTGGCCTGATTGTGGCAATGTACTTACCCATTTTCCAACTGGGTTCTGTCGTATAGCTTGCTTTTTATACTTCAAGTTTTGTTATTATAAGGGCGGTCATCACTGCCCTTTTTATTTGGTATTTTCCTTCAATGAATATTATCGATTACTTAGCCAGTAGTCCTGCGGCTTTTATTTTAGTTTCGCTTTTTTTAGGGTTGATTATTGGTAGCTTTTTAAACGTAGTTATTTTACGGCTCCCCACTATGATGAAACGGGACTGGCAAACCCAATGTTCTGAATTTCTTGAGCTACCGGCTCCTACTATGGAGCCCGCTAGGTTTAATTTAATATTTCCTCACTCTCACTGCCCAAAGTGTCAAGCGCCTGTTAAAGCCTGGCAAAACATACCGATAGTGAGTTACATTTTGTTAAAAGGAAAATGCGCCAATTGTCAGGCTCCTATCTCAATTCGTTACCCTCTTATTGAGTTTGCCTCTGGATTACTAGCAGTTGCAGCGGCCTATTACTACGGTTTTAGCTGGCAAATGCTCGCAGCAAGCAGTTTATTTTTTGCCATGATTGTACTCACCATGATTGACCTGGATGAACAATTATTACCCGATAGTATCACCTTGCCTTTTTTATGGCTTGGCCTGGCCTTAAACTATTTCGACTTTTTTACTGACCTTGACAGCGCAGTTTGGGGAGCTATTGCTGGATATTTGTCATTGTGGAGCGTGTATTGGGCTTTCAAGTTATTGACTGGTAAAGAAGGAATGGGCCATGGCGATTTTAAATTATTAGCCTGCTTTGGCGCCTGGCTTGGTTGGCAAATGTTGCCTGTTATTATCCTATTGTCTTCTTTTGTGGGGGCCTTGGTAGGTATTACTATGATTGGTTTAGGCCTTAAAGAACGCAACAGCAAAATCCCCTTTGGCCCTTACTTAGCCATTGCGGGTATTATCGCTTGTTTATGGGGTGAGGCTCTACTGAATAATTATCTACAAATAGCAAAATTCCATGGTGTATAAGATTGGTATTACAGGCGGCATAGGTAGTGGTAAAACAGCCGCAACAGACTACTTAGCCAACTCAAAACAAATTACCATTGTTGATGCCGATATTATTGCCAGACAAGTGGTAGAACCAGGTTCTTCTGCTTTATCTGTCATTACAGAACATTTTGGTATTCAGGTTTTACTTGAAGACGGCTCACTTAATCGCCAATATCTACGGCAACTGATTTTTAATTCATCCGTAGAAAAAAAGTGGCTAGAGAGCTTACTGCATCCTCTGATTCGTCAGCAAATTATTGTAGAACTAGAGCTGGCTATATCTGCTTATGCAGTGCTGGTATCCCCTTTATTATTTGAGACTAATCAGCATCTGCTTGTTGATCGTACTTTACTTATTGATGTGCCTGAAACAATCCAAATCACCAGAGCCTGTCAGCGAGACAAGATGTCAAAAGAGCAAGCTCAACGCATATTGGCAACACAAATGCCCCGAGAGAAGAAACGACAGAAAGCAAATGATATAATTAACAATCAAGGTTCACTTCAGCAACTTTATGCTCAACTGGATCAGCTTCACCAGCAATATTTAGGATTTGCTTGTCATGACTAGTGCTATCGTTAAGTGCCCTACCTGCCAAAAAGCAGGCCCTTGGACACCAAAAAATGAATTTCGACCCTTCTGCTCAAAGCGCTGCCAGTTGATTGATTTAGGTGCCTGGGCAGATGAGCAGCATTGTATTCCAGGTGATCCTGCTTATCTGTCTGATAATGAACTTTCAACAGAACACCCAACTGACCAGTTAGTATAATTGAGCTAACTAGGCCAGAATTGGCTGATGCCAGCAACTCCTTGGCTACCAACCTGCCTAGCTTGCCCTACATCAGAAGAACTTAGCCCACCTAAGCAGTACACTGGGCACTGAGCTAGTTTTATGAGTTGCTGAGCTGTTTTCCAGCCTAAGCCAAGTTGTCCTGGGTGACTTGCCGTTGGCTGAATGGGCGAAAGCGTAATAAAGTCCAGCGCGAGAGCATTAGCCTTAACTATTTCCTCAGCATTATGGCAGGATGCTGCAACTAGACACCCTTGCTTTTGATACTGAGTAATAACAGCTCCATTGCAGTCCATCAATTCAGCTACGGTTAGGTGAACACCGCTAATTCCTTTAAGATTATATATTTCTCTACTACAGTTTGATTGCTTAATAAGTAGCTGTACATTTGTTTGATAACAGTAGTCTGCCAGCGCTTTTACCAAATCTAGTGGAATAGGTTTTTCTGTAGTTCTTAGCTGTATTAGTTTAATCCCTGATGCTATAGCTGCTTGTACGCGCCTTAAGCAGTCTGCCTGATCTTCAAAATCACCTGAAATTAAATAATAATCTGGCAATAACAAAGCTTGAAGAATTGGACGATTAGCGGGTGGAAACTGAAAGTTAAATAACTGTGTTTTTGCTACCCACTGGATAGATTGCCCTTCATTACCAATAGGATCACCACTAAACTCTGTTACTTGCCATACATCAAGCTGTACAATTTTTTCAGGGTATTCATAGGTTATTTGAATTAATGGATTTGCAGTAACAACCTGAATAGCAAGTTCTTCATGCAACTCTCTTGTTAATGCATCCAGAACAGTTTCTCCCTGCTCTATTTTTCCACCAGGAAATTCCCACTTGCCACCTTGGTGTTTGTCATCCGGACGCTTAGCAATTAACACCTCGCCTGAAGTATTTATAATTGCTGCAGCTGCAACCTGAATTGATTTTTTGTACATAGTTTAATTCTCAGATATCAGGTCCGATACTCGGCATTAATTTTGACATACTCGTGGGAAAGATCAGTTGTCCAAATAGTTTCAGCTAAATCTCCGCAACCCAGCTCAATATCAATAGCAATAGTAGGCTCTACCATTGCCTGCTGACCTTGCTCTTCTGTATAACTGGCTGCCCGACCACCATTTTCAACAATCACTACATCATTCAATTTAATCTGCACTTTACTGACATCTAATTCAGCAATCTGTGCTCGGCCAACTGCTGCTAATATTCTGCCCCAATTGGGGTCACTGGCAAATAAAGCGGTTTTAACTAAAGGTGAATGTGCCACTGTATAGGCAACTTCCAGAGCATCTTGAGCAGTTTTGGCACCACCGACATTAATAGAGACAAATTTAGTGGCACCTTCACCATCACGCACAATCATTTGAGCCAGCTGCTTAGCCACCTCAATTAGCGTGCTTTTAAATAATTGAAATAACTGATCATTGGTATCTACTATGAGCTCATTATTAGCTGCACCTGTAGCTGCTACTATAAAAGCATCATTCGTGGACGTATCACCATCAATGGTAATACGATTAAACGACAGATTCGCTACATCTCCAGTGAGTTTTTGAAGTAAAGCCTGATCAATTGCTAGATCTGTTGCTATAAAAGCCAGCATTGTTGCCATATTGGGCTTTATCATCCCAGCCCCTTTTGCAATACCAGTAATAGTATAGGTATTACCCTTCCAGCTAAATTGCTTAGAAACACCTTTTGCCTGGGTATCAGTAGTCATAATAGCTTCTGCCACCTGATTCCAGGTCTGATCACTTAATTTGCTTACCAGTTGAGGTAGTGAATCGACTATTTTTTGGATAGGAAATAGCTCTCCAATAACTCCTGTTGAAAAAGGTAACACTTGTTGCTGAGTCAGACCTAACTGTTCCGCGGTCATACCACAACTATAGTAAGCATCTTCCAAACCCTGCTGACCTGTCCCTGCATTAGCATTACCCGCATTTATTAATAATGCTAAAGGCTGCTGCGACAAATGTTGCTTAGCCACTTGAACAGGGGCAGCACAAAAACGGTTTTGGGTAAAAACGCCTGCTACAGTACTGCCAGTCTTAAACTGCAATAATGCTAAATCTGTTCGTTGATTTTTTTTGATACCAGCAGAAACCGCTGATAAATTAACGCCTGGAACAGGCAACAGTTGCTTTATAGACTCTAAGCCGACCGCCATATTTCTTATTACCTCATAAAAAAGGCGACTAGCGTCGCCTTTTTTAATTACTTCTATTAAACAGCTATCTTATTGTGTTAGGTATATTTTATACAATCTTACCATGACACTGCTTATATTTTTTTCCTGAACCGCAAGGGCAAGGCTCATTACGCCCTACTTTTCGTTCCTGACGAATAAATGGTGTATTAGCAGCGTGCTCATCACCTTCTTCCGAAGTTGGCTCACCAGCCATACTTGCTGCCTCAGCATGCTGAAATTCCATTTGCTGAGCTAAAGCTGCTCTACGCTGACGCTCTACTTCTTCTGTATTATCATCTTGCTTGACTTGCACATGAGAAAGAATTTTAATGGTTTCATGTTTGATGTCTTCCAGCAGCTGTTGAAATAGCTCAAACGACTCGCGCTTATACTCTTGTTTAGGGTTTTTCTGAGCATAACCACGTAAGTGAATACCCTGGCGCAGGTAGTCCATAGTTGCCAGATGCTCTTTCCACTTATCATCTAACACTCTTAGCAGCATTTGTTTTTCGAACATACGAAGAACAGCAGCACCAGCTAATTCTTCCTTAGACTGATAATCATCCAACAAGTGCTGTTTAATTTTTTCTCTTAGGGGCTCTTCATAGAGCTTGTCATCTTCATCCAGCCACTGTTGAATAGACAAGTTAATAGCAAACTCTGAGGATAAATGCTCCTCTAAACCATTTACATCCCACATTTCCTGCAGACTTTGAGGAGGAATAAACTGGTTAATCGCTTGCTCCAAGACGTCTTCTCGGAACTCTGTCACCATTTCAGATAGGTCATCCTCACTCATTACCTTATTACGGAAACTATAGATGTACTTACGCTGCTCATTAGCAACATCATCATATTCTAATAAGGCTTTACGAATATCGTAGTTGCGGCCTTCTACTTTACGCTGCGCTTTTTCAATAGCATTGGTCACCATCCGATGCTCAATGGCCTCACCTTTTTCCATGCCAAGCCGCTGCATCAAATTGCGGATACCATCGGAGGCAAAAATACGCATTAAGCTATCTTCAAGAGACAAATAGAAACGACTAGAACCTGGGTCACCCTGGCGACCTGAACGCCCCCTTAGCTGGTTATCAATGCGGCGTGATTCATGACGCTCAGTACCAATAATATGTAGGCCTCCAGCATCTAATACCTGTTGATGCCGTTCTTGCCAATCTGCTTTAATACTATTAATTTGCTCTTCTGTTGGGTTCTCTAGCTTAGCAACTTCAGCTTCCCAGTTACCTCCCAACATAATATCTGTACCACGGCCTGCCATATTGGTAGCAATGGTTACAGCTCCTGGCTTACCTGCTTGAGCAATAATTTCTGCTTCTTTTTCATGGAATTTTGCATTTAATACTTGGTGTTCAATTCCCGCTTTCTTTAATGCACTAGAAACGCGCTCAGAAGATTCAATAGAAGCCGTACCTACCAAGATAGGGCGATGCTTGGCCACATTTTCTTTAATGTCTTCAATTACCGCGTCATATTTTTCTTCGATACTGAGATAAACTAGGTCATTATAGTCTTTTCTTACCATTGGCTTATGGGTAGGAATGACAATAACGTCTAAACCATAAATTTGTCTTAGCTCAACTGCCTCGGTATCTGCAGTCCCTGTCATGCCTGACAATTTTTCATACAAGCGGAAGTAGTTTTGGAAAGTGGTTGATGCCAGGGTCTGGCTTTCGCTTTGAATTTGCAGACCTTCTTTTGCCTCTAAAGCTTGGTGTAGGCCTTCAGAAAGCCTCCTACCAGGCATGGTCCGGCCAGTATGCTCGTCAACTAACAGCACCTGACCATTTTGAATAATGTAGTCAATATTTTTATGAAAGATTTGGTGGGCTTTTAAGGCAGCATAAACATGGTGGAGCAGATTTAGATTGTTCGGTGCATAGAGGCTTTCACCTTCACCCAACATTCCCTTTTCAGCCAGCAGCTCTTCTATAAACTGATGACCATCCTCATTTAGCTCAACCTGTCGAGTTTTCTCATCTAAAGTAAAGTGACCTTCAACAGCCTCTTCCTGCTTTTGTAGTTTAGGAATAAGTTTATTTATAACAGTATAAAGCTCAGAGCTGTCTTCAGCAGCACCAGAAATAATCAAAGGGGTTCTGGCTTCATCAATCAGAATTGAGTCTACTTCATCCACGATGGCATAGTTAAGTGGGCGCTGGGATTTATCTTCCAGGCTAAATGCCATATTATCCCGCAAATAGTCAAAGCCAAATTCGTTATTCGTTCCGTAAGTAATATCCGACTGATAAGCTGCTTTTTTTGATTCTGGATCTTGGCCTGATGTCACCACACCAACCGTTAAACCAAGAAATTCATATAATGGACGCATCCAGTTTGCATCACGACTAGCTAAGTAATCGTTAACCGTTACAACATGGACACCCTTGCCAGACAAGCCATTAAGATAGGCTGGCAAGGTTGCTACTAATGTTTTACCCTCACCCGTGCGCATTTCAGCTATACGACCTTCGTGAAGTGTCATACCACCGATTAATTGAACATCGAAATGGCGCATTCCCATCACGCGCTTACCAGCTTCACGCACGACAGCAAAAGCTTCGGGTAATAAGCTGTCTAAACTCTCACCTTTTTTGACTCGACCACGAAACTCATCAGTTTTAGCCTTTAATTGCTCATCTGACAGTTTACTCAATGACTCCTCTAGAGCATTCACTGCTTTCACTACTTTACGCATCCGGCGTAACTGGCGGTCATTTTTACTACCAAAGACTTTTCGAACTAAAGGCGCTAACATAATCGTTTACTTATTGTATCCACAAGATTAATACCAGGCAGCATCTCAAATGCTCGGCTGATTTTATAAAATAAACTTAGAAAAAGTAGCTGGATTGTAACGCTATTTACTTTAGACAAGAAAGCATTACCACAGCTTTTAAGAGAAACTACTCAAAGTGCTTATTGGTTTATCCATTTGCACGGGAAATGTATCTGGCGGGGTTAACAGCTTTTCCGTCTTTATACACTTCAAAATGAACATGTGGACCTGTTGCTCGCCCACTGCTGCCCATTAAAGCAATTCTTTGCCCTTTTTTAACTAAGTCACCTACTTTAACTAAGACTTTACTGTTATGAGCATAACGGGTAACAAAACCATTGCCATGGTTCACTTCAACCATATTACCATAGCCACCCCGCGAGCCAGCCCAAGTGATTACTCCAGACCCTACAGAAAAAATGCCGGACCCATATTTACCAGCAAAATCAATACCTTTGTGCCAGGCATAACGCCCATTGATGGGATCTGTTCGCCGACCAAATCGAGAAGATAGCCAGCCTTTCCTAATCGGGCTACCTGCTATTAACACATCGCTCTTTATTTTTCGCGAAGTAATTAAATCACCTAATAGCTCTAATTGTGCTTCTCGGTTGTCGATTTGTTTGATCAGCTGATCTATCAGATCAATAAATTGAGGGGGCTTAAATGTTTCATCGATATCATTGGACTCAGGGCCACCTAATCCAGGAGGCTCACTAAAATCAAATTCACCATTATCAAGGTCAGCAATTTGAGTAAGACGCTCACCCAATGCATCTAACCTGACGAGTCGACTTTGTAACTCAGATACTCGTAATGCTAATGCATCCAGCTCTGCAGTAGCTTGATCCTTAAGCGCACTAAGTTCACGTCGTTGGCTGGTTATTTCTCCTTGCCAATGTTGGGTAGTTTGATTACTAAGGGATTTGGCTGAAAGAGGGGTCAGGTAGGTATAGGTACCCCAGATAGAGAGACTAATAAGAGCGATGAGTAGAGCAAGCACAAGAAATGTAAGGCCAAAGGGGCCAATATGAAATGTTCGCGATCTATCTAGCTTTCGTCGGACAATAATAATATTCATTCACTTGCACTTTTATTTCACGGGGATTGCGTACCTCTAGCAAAAGCCACCTTAGACAATAATTCACTTAAGAGACAGAACTACTCAAGCTCTTACCGCCTGACTACAAGACAAGTACATCAATAAGTTGAATTCGCTACAAGCAATCATAGCTATTTATTTAAAGCAGCATCAACTGTCTATTACTTGCAGTCTTTAACCCCCAAAGTTACATCTATATGTATGTTAGCCGTATGACAAGACTAACAGTTTTAGGCTTTATCAGCCTTCAATAGAGCGTAGTCTTGCACACGAACTGGCAAATATTTGCCGCTTTACTCACTCATGGTTATTCTAGTTTTAACCATCAGCTATTTTATCTTTTTAGCATTATTAAGTCTTGGGCAAGAATTAAGCTGCTCTAAATACCACTTATATACTTAATACTATGCCAAAAGCATGATTTATTTAACTCAGACTTTCGTAACCCTATTTTGTAATCCTATGTAGCAAAATATTCACATGCTTATAATACAATAAGTATTTACCCTTACATAGCTTTTATAATACAATAATCTTGCCTATCTTAGTCAACAACATACAAATAGATTAGTACTTCCAATATATAAATTTATATCAGTACAGTACATATCTACCTGTGTTGTCTACTGCATATCAACGGGCGATTTCCTGCTCTATAGCCTTCAAGTACACATTTTTAATGTGTGAAAGCAACAAGCCCATTATTTACCTAATAAGATTTATACTGCAGCTACTGGCCGCATGTATGAGATAGGAGCTTCAGCAGGATCTTCAAATGTAACTACTTCCCACGCATCTTCTTGTGCAATTAAGGCACGTAATACTTTATTATTTAAAGCATGCCCAGATTTAACCGCACGGTACTCACCAATTAAGCTATTACCTAGTAAGTACAAATCACCAATGGCATCAAGCATTTTATGTCTGACAAACTCGTCATCATAACGCAAACCATCTTCATTCAGTATCCGATAGTCATCAACAACTATGGCATTGTCAACACTACCACCAAGCGCTAAGTTTTTAGACCGGAGATATTCAATATCTCGCATAAAACCAAAAGTTCTTGCGCGACTGACTTCTTTCACGAAGGAGGTGCTGGAAAAATCAACAGAAGCTGTTTGGATATTGCCTTTAAAGACAGGGTGGTCAAAATCAATCGTAAAGGTCACTTTAAAGCCATCAAAAGGTAAGAAGGTTGCTACCTTGTCACCCTCTTTATAGGTAACCTCTTTTTTAATTCGAATAAACTTCTTTGCTGTGTTTTGCTCTTCAATCCCTGCAGATTGAATTAAGAAAACAAAAGGCCCTGCACTGCCATCCATGATAGGTACTTCATGGGAGCTTACTTCTACATAGGCATTGTCAATGCCGAGGCCTGCCATTGCTGAAAGCAAATGCTCAACAGTGTCTACTCTAATGCCATCATTATTCATTAATGATGTACATAAAGTAGTGTCACCAACAAAGCTTGCTTTTGCGGGTATTTCTACAACCGGATCTAAGTCTGTCCGACAAAAAACGATTCCCGTATCTACAGGAGCTGGCTTCAATGTCAAGTAGACTTTTTCTCCCGAATGTAGACCTACTCCCGTAGCACGGATAATGTTTTTTAAAGTTCTTTGTCTAATCATATATGTACGCCGTCTTGATCAAATCCTGCCAGAAGGCAAACAATTGACCGGCGATTGTATCAAAAGCTGCACATTACACAAATGGTAAGTGAACTTTTTTAATACCCTAGTCAGCTTGCCTTCTTAAAAATGCAGGTATATCCAAGTAATCCATATTGTCTGTACTACGAGTCCGTTCCGGCTGGACAACTTGGTTGCCTGTTCCGGCGGCAGCTTGTTTTCTCATGACTGTAGGGCGATCTAATTTATTGTAGTCTAAAGTACCATCGCTTTTGGTATTATCGACTACTTTAACAGGTGCATCTGCTGCATCATTCGCCCCTAACCCTGTTGCTACCACGGTGACTCGTAACTCATCAGACATATCAGGGTCAATTACGGTGCCAACCACTACGGTAGCATTTTCTGAAGCAAACTGCTCTACAGTATTACCCACTTCTGAGAACTCGCCCAAAGAAAGATCTAATCCTGCTGTAATATTAACCAGTATTCCACGAGCGCCGTGTAAATTTACATCCTCTAAAAGTGGGCTGCGAATTGCCACTTCAGCTGCTTCTACTGCTCGATTAGAACCTGTCGCAGAACCTGTTCCCATCATTGCCATGCCCATTTCAGACATTACTGTGCGTACATCTGCAAAATCAACGTTAATCATTCCCGGACGAATAATTAGATCAGCAATACCTTGCACTGCACCAAGTAATACATCATTTGCCGCACTAAATGCTGATAATAAACTGGCATCTTTTCCTAACACAGGTAGCAATTTTTCATTAGGGATTGTGATTAAAGAATCAACATTTTCTGCTAATTCTTTGATCCCTTCATCAGCCACAATCATCCGCTTACGTCCTTCAAAAGGGAATGGCCTAGTGACGACTGCCACGGTTAAAATACCCATTTCTTTAGCAACTTGCGCAACAACTGGAGCTGCACCTGTACCTGTACCACCACCCATACCGGCTGTGATAAATACCATATCAGCGCCATTTAGCACTTCTTCAATGCGCTCGCGATCTTCAAGTGCCGCTTCACGGCCAACGTCAGGATTAGCGCCTGCACCCAATCCTTTAGTCACACCAGTTCCTAATTGCAGAACCGTTTTTGCCGCCAAGTTTTTTAACGCTTGTGCATCTGTATTCGCACAGATAAAATCAACACCATCGACGTGCTTATTTAACATGTGGTTGACAGCATTGCCACCTCCGCCGCCCACACCGACAACTTTAATGACCGCGTTTTGCGGCACATTATCAACCAACTCAAACATAACCCTCTCCTTTCTCTCAACTATCTACTACTATTCAATTTAATTTGTATTATTTATCGTTACTCCTGTTAAAAGTTTCCTTGAAACCAATGTTTCATCCGGCTAAAGATATTTACTTTAGCGGCAGATCTTACAGGCATGGCAACACTACCTTCTTTTTGATGCTGTAACCCATAATGTAACAACCCGACACCTGTCGAGAAGATAGGATTTTTTACCACATCAGAAAGTCCTTTAATATCCGTAGGCATGCCTAACCTAACGGGCATATGAAAAATTTCTTCAGCCAACTCCACAACACCCTCCATTTTGGCAGTACCGCCAGTCAAAACGATGCCAGCAGGAATCAGCTCTTCAAAACCACTACGTCTAAGCGCCCCTTGCACTAGGGTAAATAATTCTTCGTAACGGGGCTCAACCACTTCTGCCAGTGCTTGTCTTGATAAATCCCGTGGTGGGCGGTCACCCACACTAGGTACTTTTATTAACTCTTCTGCCCTTGCTAACTGAGTAAGTGCACAAGCGTATTTAATTTTAATTTCTTCCGCATGCTGAGTAGGCGTGCGAAGCGCCATCGCGATGTCATTCGTTACTTGGTCACCAGCAATAGGGATTACTTCAGTATGCCGAATCGAGCCACTAGTAAATACGGCAATATCTGTGGTTCCTCCACCAATATCTACCAGACAAACCCCTAGCTCTTTTTCATCTTCAGTTAGCACTGAGTAACTAGAAGCCAGCTGTTCCAAAATAATATCTTCTACCTCTAAATTGCAGCGCTTGACACATTTTTCAATATTTTGTGCTGCATTCACTGCGCAGGTAACCAGATGAACTTTTGCTTCCAGCCGAACGCCTGACATTCCCAGAGGTTCTTTAACACCTTCCTGGGTATCCACTACATATTCTTGAGGCAAGATATGTAGAATTTTCTGATCCGCAGGAATAGCAACCGCCTGAGCCGCATCAATAACCCGATCGACATCAGCTGGGGATACTTCTCGATCTCGAATGGCCACAATACCATGGGAATTCAAACTACTAATGTGACTACCAGCGATACCTGCATATACCGAGTGAATCTGACAGCCAGCCATTAATTCAGCTTCTTCTATCGCTCGCTGAATGGACTGAACAGTAGACTCGATATTTACAACAACGCCTTTTTTCAGCCCACGAGATGGATGAGCACCAATGCCGACCACTTTCAACGTACCATCATCAGCCACTTCACCTACTATAGCGACCACTTTAGATGTACCAATGTCTAGACCGACTATCATTTTTCCGTCTTGAGACGTTGCCATTCGAAAACCTTCCTACCCATTACACTTCAAGTGAAGTAATACCTTTGCGCCGTCTTATCTATACGCGATTGGTATATAAAATTTACACCCCATACTTGTTTATACCCTTGCAACTCTTTTCCTTGCAGCAGCATTCCAGATTACTGCTTTTCAAATCACTGGTTGCCTGTAATAGCATTAGCTTTTTAACTCACTAGTTTTCCACATCACTGCTACGCCGCTGCTATAACGTACATCAACTGATTTAATCAGCTCCTTTTTTCCTACTAGCTGCGCTTTGTAAACTTTAACAAATCGCTGTATTTTCTTAACCACATCATCCCTGCCAACCAACACACGAAAATGATCCGTTACAAATACCAGGGCCCCTCTTGAGCTGACATTTAGCTGTTTAATTGACATCCCTAATGGCCGAATAAGTTGCGCTATTTTATGATATTGAGCCATAACCTGCTGTTCTGTTCCGACAGGCCCTGTTAACTTTGGTAAGCTTTTTAACCCTGTCAACTTTTCAGGCTTAAACCGGTTTCCTTTGTTACTTAACAGCTCATCATCATTCCAGCGTGCAACTGCTATATGTTCAACTATTTTTACCTGAATTTGATCTGGCCACACTCGTCGTAAAGCCACAGTCTCAATCCAAGGTATTTTCTCTAAATCTGTTTGCAAACCAATTAAGTCAATATTAAAAAAACGACTACTTAGGTAGGGCTCTACTAGTTGTTGTACACTTGCCTTTTGTAATGCAGCAAACTGACCTTCAACCTGTACCCGTTTTACTGGCTGGTTAAAATAATCAGTCAGTTTTGGCCAACACCAGACACCTAAACCAATAAAACACGCCACTAAAGATAATTTTAGAAAGCTCCCAAGCAACCTGCTCCATTTTATTGACTTTTTTTGCGTTTGCTTTTTTTTACTTGCTCCTCGACGTTTTGCTTGTTTACGATTTATACCGTTATTGTCGCGTAACCGCACAGGGTACATCATTATTGCCTATGAATCTATTGCGCTTGCGCTGTAGCCAGGATTTCTAACACTAATTTCGAAAAACTATAGCCATCCTCTTTAGCAGCCATTGGCACCAAACTATGATCAGTCATACCTGGTACAGTGTTTACTTCTAAAACCCAAAAATCACCTGCCTGATCTTGCATAACATCTACACGCCCCCACCCTTTACACCCTAAACTTTCAAAAGCCTCTAATGCCAGTTTTTTCAGTTCATGTTGCTTTCTAGATGATAAATTACAGGGACAAATATATTGCGTATCGTTGGCAATATATTTGGCTTCATAGTCATAAAATGTTCGATCAGTTTTTAACTCAATAGGTGGCAGTGCCCGCTCATTTAAAATGGCAACCGTAAATTCAGCACCGGTTATCCAGGGCTCCGCTAAAACATCATCATCAAACTGCAGCGCAGTGGCTAAAGCAGCTGGAAAGTCTTCAGCAGTATTCACTTTAGTAATTCCAATACTGGAGCCTTCTTTAGCAGGCTTTAGGACACAAGGAAAAGCAACCTTAGGTGATAACTCAGTTGTTTGCTGGCTTTTTTGAAACAGTTGAAACACAGGTGTTGGTAAGCCTAATCCCTGCCAAAGTAATTTCGACCGATATTTATCCATCGCAAATGCTGAAGCCATTACACCACTACCTGTATAGGGAATTTCCATAAATTCCAGCAGTGCTTGTAAAGTGCCATCCTCACCACCCCGGCCATGTAAAGCAATAAAAGCAATATCTATAGGCTTTGCATCCTGCAACTGTTGAACAATATTTTTTCCCACATCAATCAATGAAACATCAACTCCTTCTTTGATTAATGCTTGATAAATTTCCTGACCACTTTTTAGTGAAACTTCACGCTCTGCAGACAAACCACCGTAAAGTACTGCTACATGTCCAAACTGATTACTCATGCATCACCTTTTTCAGCTAAGTTTTCATCTTTGACAAAGCAGCACTTAATTTCTGCCAAGTGGCTTGCAAGCCCACCGATATCACCAGCTCCTTGGGTGATTAATAAATCTCCATCTTGAATAACATCCCTCAGCACACTGGTAATATCTGAGTCTCGTTTTACATAAATAGGTTCCAGCTTGCCCCGTTGACGAATACTGCGACATAAACTTGGCCCATCCGCTCCTTTTATAGGTTTTTCACCTGCTGGATAGACTTCCATTAACAGTAAAACATCGACCTCTGATAGCACATCAACAAAGTCTTCATAAAGATCACGGGTGCGGCTATAGCGGTGTGGTTGATAAATCATCACCAACCTTTTTTCAGGCCAACCCTGTCGAATTGCCTTAACAGTTGCTTCAACCTCTCGCGGGTGATGACCGTAATCATCCACCAGCATCGCCTTACCGACACCTGTTTCAAACTCTCCATAAACCTGGAAGCGACGCCCCACTCCCTGAAAATTCACCAATGCCGTAATAATGTCTTGATTTGCTATACCTTCATCTTTAGCTATAGCAATCGTCGCCAAAGCATTTAAAACATTATGTTTACCTGGCATATTAAGGGTAATTTCAAATGGCGTTTCTTCACCTGCACAATGAACAGAGAAAGTGGTCTGTGTTGCTTGCTGCTGAATATTATCAGCCCAATAATCAGCATCTTCAGTCAGGCCATAGGTAACAATAGGTCGTTTAACCTGGGGTAAAATTTCTCTTACCACTGGATCATCAACACATAACACAGCCAGCCCATAAAACGGCAAGTGGTGTAAGAAATCAATAAAGGTTTGTTTGAGTTTTTCAAAATCTCCTTCATAGGTTGCCATATGATCAGCATCAATATTGGTAACCACTGTAATCATAGGCTGCAAGTGTAAAAAAGAGGCATCGCTTTCATCTGCTTCAGCCACCAAATAACGGCTGCCACCTAATTTAGCATTCGTGCCTGCAGAATTTAATTTTCCACCAATAATAAACGTAGGGTCAAAACCGCCCTGGGCCAACACAGAGGCCATTAAGCTAGTCGTTGTGGTTTTACCATGGGTACCTGCTATAGCAATGCCATGTCGATATCGCATTAGCTCTGCCAGCATTTCAGCCCTGGGAACAACAGGAATACGCTGTTTTTGAGCCGCTAATACTTCTGGGTTATTCGCTGCTACCGCTGTAGATACCACCACTACACTGACATTTTCTACATGCTCAGGCCGGTGACCAATACAAATTATTACGCCCAAAGAGGCTAACCGATCAGTGACTGTTGATGCTTTTATATCAGAGCCACTGATCTCGTACCCCTGATTTAATAATACTTCAGCAATGCCGCACATCCCTGCGCCACCAATCCCAACAAAGTGAATTCGGCGCACTCGACGCATTTCAGGCACTTCAAAAATAGTCGATAACTGTTGTGTATGGTTAGCCATAACTTATCTCCAAGCAGTGCTGAACAACTTTGTCAGTAGCTGCAGGCTCAGCAAGCTGGTGGGCATTAGTTGCCATTGCAACAAGTTTTTCAGGGGATTTTGAAAAATCAATTAACATATCTACCAGTTTATCAACCGTTAATGTTGACTGTGGCATTAATACCGCAGCTTCATTACGCACTAAAAACTCAGCATTTTTGGTCTGGTGGTCATCAACAGCAAACGGGTAAGGCACTAATAATGCCGCTACTCCTGCACTGGCTAATTCAGAAATTGTGAGTGCCCCGGCTCTACATAAAACCAGATCCGCCCATTGATAAGCAGCTGCCATATCTGCAATGAAAGGCTCAACCTTAATATTAGGAAAATTTTCAGCCTGATAAGCTGTTTTAACTTCAGTAAAGTGCTGTTTACCTGTTTGATGCCACAGTTCAAGAGAAACCCCTTGTTTAACACAGCTTTTTACCACAGCCGGCATAATATCATTGATCGCTTTAGCTCCCAGACTTCCTCCAACCACTAATAATTTAAGTAGCTGCTGGGATTGCTTAGAATTATCAACATTAACAATTTCAGAGCGAACAGGGTTCCCAGTACAAAATACTTTTTGCTGGCTTTGGAATGTACCAGGAAATGCTTCCAACACCCGGTTTGCCACCTTAGCCAGCAACTGATTAGTTAAGCCAGGAATTGCATTTTGTTCATGAATCACCAACGGTATGCCCAACAGTTTTGCAGCAACACCACCAGGCCCAGTTACAAAACCACCCATACCTAAAACACAAACAGGCTTTAACTGTTTAAATAATTTTCTTGCCTGCCAAATAGAACGTATTAAACGTACTGGAGCCTTAATTAATCCCATTACGCCTTTACCACGAATACCTTTTATAGGAATCAAGCTGATTGGTAAATTGTATTTAGGGATCAACTCCGCTTCCATACTATTTTCTGTGCCTAGCCAATGGACTTGATAGCCTTTATCTTTAAATAAGTTGGCTGTTGCTAACGCAGGGAAAATATGTCCGCCTGTACCTCCAGCCATCACAACGACTGTGCCTTTATTTGGCGATTGACTCATTTTCCTGCCCTCCCTTTTTTACGCCTTTTTGGGGAAGGCTTATTCATAACAAGCCTAGATTCATAGTCAATACGAAATAAAACTGCTAACGCAAGACAGTTAACAATTAAGCTACTACCACCATAACTTAAAAAAGGTAGTGTTAACCCTTTAGTAGGTAATAATCCTGTATTCACACCAATATTAATCAATGACTGCATACCAAATAATAAGCCAATGCCATAAGCTAAATACCCAGAAAAAGTTAAGCCTCGTTGTTGTGCTTGCAAGCCAATAAACAGTGACCGTAGAGTTAGCCCAATCAACAAACTAATAACAAGTAGCGCACCGACCAACCCAGTTTCTTCAGCCAATACAGCAAACACAAAATCTGTATGGGCCTCTGGTAAATAAAACGACTTCTGAATACTATTACCTAATCCAACGCCAAACCACTCTCCACGACCAAATGCAATTAACGCCTGCGTAAGTTGATAACCACTATCAAACTGATGACTCCACGGGTCAATATAAGTAGTTAGCCTAGCCATCCGATAAGGCTGTGATACCGCAATCGCTGCTGCCGCACCCGCACAAACCAAAATTAAAATAGAAAACCGCCACAGCTTAACCCCAGCCATAAATAACATACCAATGGCCGTACTCATCAATACAACCACTGCTCCAAAATCAGGCTCAAGCAGCAACAAAAAAGTAGCGATAGATAGCAACCCCATGGGTTTAATAAGCCCCAGCCAGGTATTTTGCACTGCTTCTTGTTGCCTGACAGAATATCCTGCCAAATAAACAATAAAAAATAACTTCGCTAGTTCAGAAGCTTGTAAGTTAAAAAGCCCTAAACTAATCCAGCGCACACTGCCGTTAATTTCACGGCCAATCAGCAGCACAGCAATTAACAGCCCCATTGCAGCAAAAAGTAATGCAGGGCCAAACCGCAGCCAACTATTCATCGGTACCATGAAAACGCAGCCGGCCAACAATAAACTGATTAATAAATAAGTCAATTGTCGGTAAAAATGAAACAGCGGGTCTTTATATTGAGAAGCCGCTACTTCAATTGATGCTGATGTCACCATAACCAAACCCAGCGCTAACAGCATGATTGCAATCAGCAACAATGGCAGATCAACAGCTGAGTTATTCAGTGATTTACTGAGCATCAACCAACCTCATGACTTCTTTTTTAAATACCTCTCCACGCTGCTCAAAGTTTGAAAACATATCAAAGCTGGCACAGGCTGGTGCTAATAACACTAGATCGCCTGGCTCAGCATAATGAAACGCTTTTTTAACCGCTTCAACTAAGTCAGCAACTGGCTGCTGAAAAGCAGCACCCGTTACTTCAGCCGCTAAACGTTCACCATCATCACCATAGGTCAATAAGCATTTCACATACTTTGCAATGGCAGGTTTCAGCTCACTAAAGTCAGCTCCTTTGCCATCACCACCTGCCAATAAAATAATTTTTCCAGTTAGCTGCTCACCTAAACCCTCTATAGATGCTTTAGCAGCCCCCACATTAGTGGCTTTAGTATCATTAATAAAAGTGATCTGATTATATTCAGCAACCCACTCGCAACGGTGAGGCAAACCTTTAAACTGTTGTATAGCTGCCAACATGGTAGTTTTTGACCATTGTAATTGCTGACCAATTGCCAGTGCCGCCAGTACATTCGCTTGATTATGACGACCTTTAATCAATAGCTGCGAGCTTTCCAGCCAATCATTCAAACCATACGACAGTTGCACACCATTATTTGATTGCCGACAGCCAAAATGTTTCAAGTCAGGCTCATTCAGTCCAAACGACACTTGAGGTACACTACTTGGAACGAGGGGTTGAGTTAAAGCATCTTGGCGATTAAACACCACACTTTGTGCACCTCTATAAATTCGCTGCTTCGCTTGATGATAAGCAGCTAAGTCAGCATAACGATCCATATGGTCTGGGCTGATATTTAAAATACAAGCCACCGCAGGTTGTAGCGAATAAGTAGTTTCTAACTGAAAGCTCGACAGTTCGAGCACGTATAAATCTGCTTTTTCAGTTAATAACTCCAGTACAGGCCGCCCAATATTGCCACCAACCGCTACTTTAATACCCGCCGCCTGTGCTATTTCGCCAACCAAAGTGGTGACTGTACTTTTACCATTGGAGCCAGTGATTGCTATGACTGGCGTATTACCTACAGCACGAGCAAATAGCTCAATATCACCTATTGCGGGCACACCTGAAGCAACCGCTTCAGCAATAGCTGGTTCAGCAAGTGCAATACCTGGGCTAACAATTAACTCTGAGGCTTGCTTTAACAGATTACTATCAAATACACCCAATTTGATGGGCAATTCTGGAAAATCCTGTTGCAATTGTGGCAAGTAAGGCGGCGACTGTCGTGAGTCGACTACCATTACCCGATGGCCTTGTTCAGCTAAAAAACGGGCACAGGAATAGCCGGTTTTACCCAAACCAATAACTATTCTTAGCTGGTCTGATGTAATCATTTTAGTGTCCAATTACTGCCTCACCCGTTTTCAAACTATTTATTTACATTAACGTACTTTTAAGGTGGCCAAGCCCACTAAAACCAGCATTAAGGTAATTATCCAAAACCGGACAATAACCCGTGGTTCTGGCCAGCCCTTCAATTCAAAGTGATGGTGCAAAGGGGCCATGCGGAAAATACGACGTCCTGTTAATTTGTAGGAACCTACCTGTAAAATCACAGAGACGGTTTCCATTACAAATACTCCCCCCATGATAAACAGAACAATTTCCTGTCGTACAATTACCGCAATGACCCCCAGCGCCGCCCCCAAGGAGAGTGCACCTACATCTCCCATGAAAACCTGTGCTGGATAAGTGTTAAACCATAAAAACCCAAGCCCTGCGCCCACCATGGCCGCACAAATGACAACTAATTCACCACTGCCTTTGATATAGGGAATATGCAAATATTCAGCAAACCCCACGTGTCCTGTTAAATAAGCAAATATACCTAGTGCACCTGCAACCATTACGGTTGGCATAATGGCTAAACCATCCAAACCATCAGTTAAGTTAACTGCATTACTGCTACCGACTATGACGAAGTAAGTCAGCACAATAAAAAATATGCCTAAATTAATGGTTACTTCTTTAAATACCGGCACAATTAATTGCAACTGATCGGGAGTGGAGGTTTGGTATAAAAAAACTGCTGCCCCTAACCCTGCAACCGATTGCCAGAAATATTTCCAACGGGCAGGGAGACCACGGGAGTTTTTCTCGATGACTTTTCTATAGTCATCAACCCAACCAACAGCTCCAAAAATAAAAGTGACAGCTAACACTACCCATACATAATGATTGGATAAATCAGCCCATAATAAAGTGCTAATTCCAATCGCTACGATAATCAGTGCCCCTCCCATAGTAGGCGTACCCGCTTTACTTAAGTGGGATTGGGGGCCATCATCACGAACCGCCTGCCCAATTTGGCGGCTGGTTAAATGCCTAATAATCTTTGGTCCAAGCCATAACGACATTCCTAATGCAGTTAACACACCAAAAATAGCGCGTAAGGTTAAATATTGAAAAACCCTAAAACTGCTTTCATAACTTGCTAACAGCTCAGCTAGCCACAACAACATTAGCCATTACCCCCTGTCATTCGACAAGCAGCAACCACTGTTTCCATTTTGGCACTACGAGAACCTTTAATTAAAACCACTAACGACTCACTTAATTGCTTATCTAAAAACTCAACCAACTCGGCTTTATTTGTAAAGTGTTGTGCACCTTCACCAAACCCAATGACACTTTGCTCAGTAAGCAGCCCTACTGCATATAAGCCATCCAAACCTTGTTGCTTGGCAAACTGGCCCACCTCAAAGTGCAGCTCGCCCGCTTTTTCACCTAATTCTCCCATCTCACCTAACACCAATATCCTTTTGCCGGGATATTGAGCTAATAGCTGAATGGCAGCTTTTACTGAACCAGGGTTTGCATTATAGGTATCATCAATCAGCCGACTCCCCTTTTTGCCTGATAGCTGGACACCCCGCCCAGCAACAGGCTGCATTTCCTGCAAACCTAAAGCAATTGCCTGTGGGCTGCAGCCTGCCGCAAAGGCAGCAGTCGCTGCTGCCAGAGCATTTGCGATATTATGCCGTCCTGGTAAGGGAAGCGTTACGCTAAAACAGTGATCCAGTAGATGTATTTTGAACTGAAATCCCTGATCAATAAGCTCAACATGAGTTGCATATACATTTGCTTCAGTATTTGTAACACTGAAACTTAATAATTTTTGATTGCCTGATAACAGTGTTTTCCAATAATCAAAAAACTGATCGTCTGCATTAAATATTGCAGTACCGTTATTCACTAACCCTTGGGTAATTTCACCCTTAGCTTGCGCGGTATTTTCTAACGAGCCAAACCCTTCTAAATGAGCGGCCATAACATTATTAATCAGGCATATCGTAGGCTGACTTAATCGACTCGTGTAAGCAATTTCTCCTATAGTATTAGCGCCAAGCTCAATAACCGCATACCGGTGTTCCGCCGTTAAACGACTTAACGTTAGCGGAGCGCCTAAATCATTATTTAAATTACCAGCAGTAGATAACGTAGGGCCTTGTTGTTTAAAAATAGCCGCTAGCATTTCTTTAACCGTGGTTTTACCACTACTCCCTGTTAATGCCACTAAAGGCCCCGAGAAATCTTCACGGTTAATTTGACCAATCAGTCCTAAGGCTATTCGGCTATCCTCAACAACGAGCTGAGAAATAAGTTTTCCCCCTGTTTTTTCAGCACCCATGGGTTTTTCAACAACGGCAGCAACAGCCCCTTGTTGTTTAGCTATTGCAATATAATCATGGCCATCAAAGTGTGGGCCTTTTAAAGCAATAAATAATTCATCTGGCTGAATAGTACGAGTATCAATACTTAAACTAGAAAAAGCTTGGTCATCACCTAGTAACTGGCTACCAGGTATTAGACGATGAATAGTACTGAGTTGATTACGCTTAATCATGGCTACTCCAATGTAATAATGCTTGTGTAGCCTGCTCAAAATCGCTAAAAGGTAGTCGTTTGCCCATTATTTCCTGGTAATTTTCATGACCCTTTCCGGCAATAACCACAATATCATTGGCTTTAGCTAATTCAATGGCACCCTGAATGGCTTCTCTTCTATCTTCGATAATGTCAATGGGTAACTCTGGGGCAGTAGGTAGGCCCTGACAAATATCATCTAAAATAGCTTTAGGGTTTTCCGTACGGGGGTTATCCGATGTAATAACCAGATGATCAGCATACTCATAAGCAGCCTGCGCCATTTCGGGGCGTTTTCCTTTATCTCGGTCCCCACCACAACCAAATACACAAATGATTTTCTGATTACTATGTAAGCGAACCGCTTTCAGTAATTGGACCAATGCATCTGGCGTATGAGCATAATCCACTACCACTGCTGGCTTATCTGTTCCCTGTTTTTTTTCATTGGTGTCTTCAGCACTTTTTACAGTTTGTAGTCTACCTGTCACAGGTTTAAGTGTTTCAGCCGCATCAAGCAAACGATTAAACTCAATACCATTAGCAGCTAAGCCAGTAATGACTGCCAACACATTAGATAAATTAAAATGCCCCAGTAAGGAAATGTGTATTTCCCCTTTGCCCCAAGGGCTTTCAATTACTGCCACAATACCATCATTTAAATAGCGAATTTGACTGGCAACCACATCTGCACGGGTATTTTGCAAGCTATATTGCCAGCGCTGGCAGGCAGGATGACAAGCCGCCAACATTTGTTCTGCATAAGGATCATCCTGATTAATCACTGCATGTTGCAAAGCAATATTGGAAAATAATTGAGCTTTTGCTGCTGCATAATCTTCCATTGTCTGGTGATAGTCCAAATGGTCTCGGGTTAAATTAGTAAAAATCGCCACATCAAAAGCAATACTCTCAACCCGGCCTTGAGCTAGACCATGGGATGAAACTTCCATCGCTAAATACGGTACTTGCTGGTTAACTAGCTGATAAATAAATTGATGTAGTTGCAATGCATCAGGTGTAGTGTTTACTAATGGAATTAAAGAGTCAGTAGTGCCATACCCAAGTGTTCCCACCACACCACAATTGATGTTTAATTTATTCAGCAGTTGACGAGCAAACTGGCTACAAGATGTTTTACCATTGGTGCCGGTAATACCCAGGATATTGATCTGGTTAGTCACATAACCAAAATATTCATTAAGTAGTTTTCCCAGCTGCTTATTCAATTGCGGCACTTCGATTACAGCTTGTTGGCCTAATACCTGTTGACCTGACATTGATTGACCAGACTGTTCGGCTAAAACAGCAGCGGCTCCTTGGCCAAAGGCATCCGCAATAAAACGGCGTCCATCTACTTGATAACCTTGCATGGCAATAAATAAATCACCAGGTTTCACTTGCCGGCTGTCGATGGCAACACCTGAAATAATAGGGTCAAACCCAGTTTGGGCTTGACCGATAGCAGCCAGCAACCGAGAAAGTGGCATTATTGGCAACTTCAGCATTGATTGGTCATCCCGCTTTGTTGTCATGTGTTGTTACTCCTGTCACGACCACGCTTGGCCAAACGTGCCGAATTATCCGGTGATACCCCTAATAGCTGTAAGGAACCAGCCACCACTTTTGAAAAAACAGGGGCTGCCACCTCACCGCCGTAATATTTTTTATTTTTGGGGTTATCTATCATCACCACAGCAGCCAGCCTTGGATTGCCAGCTGGTGCCAAACCACTAAACACCGAGTGGTGTTTTTTCTCTGAATATCCTCCTGCTTCAGCAATGCGCGCTGTCCCAGTTTTACCTGCCACCTGATAGGCATCAATTGCCCCCTGGGTACCCGTACCACCTTTTTCCACAACACTGGTCAGCATTTTTACAACATCATGTGCTACTTTACCGGGAATAACCTGCGAGGCTTCCGGCTGCTCATCCAGTCTCAATAAAGTGGTCGGTACTTTTTTTCCTCTATTCGCTAACACACCATAGGCTTGGGTTAACTGCACAGCAGTCACTGCCATACCATAGCCATAGGATAAGGTAGCCTCCTCAGTTGCCCGCCATTGACTGCGCAAAGGTAACAGGCCTGTGCTCTCACCCGGAAAACCCGTACCAGTGTCAATCCCAAACCCCATTCGATGTAACAGTGAAGCGACTGTTGGCGCCGTCACTTGCTGAATAATTTTGGTCATGCCGATATTGCTGGATTTTTTTAATACCGTGGTGATGTCAATCACCCCATAATTGCGGTGATCTTTTATTGTTTTACGCCCAACCATCATATAGCCAGGACTGGTATCAATCAGAGAAGATGATGTGAACTCACCGGTTTCCAGCGCAGCAGCAATGGTAAAAGGTTTAAGTGTTGAGCCTGGCTCAAAAATATCGGTCATGGCTCGATTACGAATAGCCCCCGCCCGAACCCGGCGACGGTTGTTGGGGTTGTATACGGGCTGATTGACCATCGCCAAGATTTCCCCTGTTTGCACATCCAATATCACCAGAGTACCGCCTGAGGCATTATTCCGTTTAACCGCTTTTGCCAACTCCCGATACGCTAGGTTTTGTACACGAAGGTCAATGCTTAAATACAGCTCTTTACCAGGCTGAGCACTTTTAATCAGTTCAGCACTTCTAACTAGTCGTCCTTTTCTATCTTTATACAAACGAACCTGGCCTGGCTTACCTGTTAGCCAATGATCAAAAGCTAACTCAATTCCTTCCTGGCCTTTACCATCAATATTGGTAAACCCCACAATATGGGCTGCCACTCTACCTGCCGGGTAGTAGCGTTTAAATTCATCAATACCATAAATCCCCCTCACTTTTTCAGCTAACAGTTGCTGAGCCAACTTAGGACGCATGTGTCGTTTAAGGTAAATAAACTCCTTTGAACGGTTATCATTCACTTTCTTGGCAAAGTAGCTTGAGCTAACTCCTAAGTGCTTGGCAATGACAGGCCATTGAGCCTTTGTTTGGCTCAGCTCTTTTGGGTTTCCCCAAATGGTAACAACAGGCGTGCTAACAGCCAGCGGCTCACCATTACGATCAAAGATAATCCCTCGGGTTGCAGCCACTTCAGAGTGACGAACTACTCGTTTCGCCCCTTCATTTTGCAGGAAATGACGGTCAATAACCTGCAAGTCAATAATGCGCCACCCCACTAGCGCAGAGGCCACTACCAGCACAGTTACAATAAGTCGAAAGCGCCAAACTGGCACCTGAGTGTTTAACTGGCTCATGGTTTAACGATCACCATTTCCTCGCTTGATGGAATATGCATGGCAAGCTTGCCTGTAGCAATTTTGTCCAGCCGACTAGGGGTAGTGAGCGTACTATGCTGCAATAACAGCTGCCCCCACTTCACTTGTGCTTCAGACTGCAATGTCAGCTCCGCCTGCAGCAAGTTAAACTGCTGTCGATTTAAGTGAGAGACATACACCACTGCTAGCGCGGACATCACTACCAACATAAATAACAGGCTTAATCCGACCACTGGCTTTGAAACCGTTAATTGCATGGAAGCCTCACCCCAATGTTTACCCGCTCAACGTTACTTAAGCTTCTCTGCTACCCGCATAATGGAACTACGGGAACGCACATTACCATCAACCTCCCGACCTGAAGGTTTGACTGCTTTCCCCACTGCCTTAAGTCGCTGATTCAGTTGATCAGCCGTCACTGGTAACCCTGGTGGTAATTCATCACCTTTTACATGCTTCTTAATGAAGCGCTTGACAATACGGTCCTCCAGCGAATGAAAGCTTATCACCACCAATCGACCACCAGGCTTTAACACCTCCAACGCAGCATCCAAAACCGCCTCAAGATCACCCAACTCATTATTGATGTGAATCCGAATTGCCTGAAATGCCCGTGTAGCCGGGTGCTTATGCTTTTCCCAGGCTGGGTTAGCCTCCGCAATAATTTTGGCCAGCTGTGTGGTGGTTGTGATCCGCTCCTGCTGACGAGCTGCAATAATGGCCTTCGCCATCCTACGAGAAAACCGCTCCTCTCCATAAGTCCAGAGCACATCCGCGATAGCTTTCTCTTCCGCAGTTGCAATCCAGTCTGCTGCTGACATTCCCGCTGCTGGGTTCATCCGCATGTCTAGCGGTCCCTCCTGCAAAAAACTAAAGCCCCGCTCTGGATTATCTAACTGAGGCGATGAAACACCTAAGTCAAGTAACACCCCCGAGACAGCAGATGGGCTATGCCATGCATTAGCAAACTTAGCAAGCTCAGCGAAAGAACCATGTCCAACCTGAAAGCGCTTATCTTCACTGGCTATTTGCTCTGCTACTGCAATGGCATCCGGATCTTTATCAATGCCTAGTAAATGCCCTTCACTAGATAGTCGGCTAAGAATTTGCCGGCTATGCCCACCCCGGCCAAAGGTACCATCAATATAATTTCCCGCTGGATCTACCACTAAGGCTTCAACTGCCTCATCCAGCAATACGGTCTGATGCTGATACATCGCTGTCATCGCTATAAGGAGAGTGACTCCAGCTCCACTGGCAGACTGTCACCACCACTGGCTTCTGCCAGGTACTGGTCACGCCGGTCAGTCCACTGCTGCTCACTCCAAAGTTCAAACTTCTTACCCTGGCCCAATAAAATGGTTTTCTTTTCCAAACCGGCATAATCCCTCAACAAAGGGGGAATCAACACTCGGCCACTACCATCTATTTCCAGGTCGGTTGCATGTCCGATAAGCAAGCGTTGAATTCGCCTGGCCACCGGGTTAAAGCTAGGAAGTGCTTCAATTTTGGCTTGAATGCCTTCCCATTCATCTATGGGGTAAATCAATAAACAGGGTTCCTCAGTATCAATAGTGGCCACCAACTGACCATCACACCGACTTAATAGCTTGTCTCGATGCTTAGTTGGTATAGCTAGACGCCCTTTGGCGTCCATATTGATAGAGCTGACACCACGAAACAAATTGAGAAACCCTCAAATCGGAGCCTGACACCAGACTCCACCAATAACCCAATATTCTCCACAAAAACCCACTTTCTTCCACTTTGAGACACTATAGGAACGCTCTTGTTCTTCGTCAAGCAGTCACTCGCGTTCCCTTAACCAAAAAAACCATAAAAATCAAATAAATAGCTAAACAAGTAAACCCTACGCGAGACTATAAGTGAATAAATCGCCATAAGTAACAAAGGCTTAGCGAGTGAAATAGAGAGAGCATCTGAACAGTGAGATTATTTAGCTCTAACAACATGTTGGCTTTGTGAATAAATGCATATAAGAAAAAGAGGGGATACACGAGGGTATTCAAAGAATTGGAGAGTTGGCCTGTAAGCCGGGTTCTGTCGAAGGCAACCATTCATCTGGGATGTATATCACTATACACCTCAAGCAACCTACCCGAATTCAGCGCGGGCCGCACTTAAGAATTCCTATTTGGTCTTGCTCCAAGCGGGGTTTACCATGCCATGACGTGTTACCACGCATGCGGTGCGCTCTTACCGCACCCTTTCACCCTTACCGGCAACTTACTTTTGCAAGCTCATTGCTTAGGCGGTCTACTCTCTGCTGCACTTTCCGTAGGCTCACACCCCCCAGGCGTTACCTGGCGCTTTGCCCTATGGAGCCCGGACTTTCCTCCCTTCAAATCCATAAAAAAGTGCTTACACACTTCCTTATATTATTGAACAGCGGTTGCCCAGCCAACTCTCGGCGCTAAATCTACCCCTGTTTCCGGGCTAGTGCAAGCTCGTAAAGCTGTTTCTTTTTATAGCCAGTAATTTTCGCCGCCAATTGGCTAGCTTGCTTAACAGATAACTCCGCTAGCAAAATATCCAATACGTTTATGACATCTTCAGGCAAATCTTCAGATTTGGCTTTGGCCGCACCTTCAATCAATACAACAAACTCACCTTTTTGTTGGTTTGGGTCAGCCTTTAACCACGCCAAAAGGTCTGTGCAGCTGCCTTTTTTGATAGTTTCAAAGGTCTTGGTGATCTCTCGGGCAATCGTTATTTGTCGACCGTGATCAATCAGTGCTACCAGGTCTTCAATACAAGCGACTATGCGATGGCAAGACTCATAACAAACCACGGTTGCCGAATACGTTAATAACGCTTCCAGTCGCTGCTGTCTAGCTTGTTGTTTATGGGGTAAAAATCCTTCAAACCAAAATCGATCAGATGGCAAGCCCGCTGCACTCAACGCTGCAATCATTGCACTGGCGCCAGGCACCGGTACAACTTTGATTGACTGATCTTGCGCGGCTTTCACTAACTGATAACCAGGATCTGACACCAATGGTGTTCCTGCATCAGAAATCAACGCCACCTGCTGCCCCTGTAGCAACTTTTCAATCAGTTGCTGGGTTCGTGCACGCTCATTATGATCATGATAAGAAACCAGTGGTGTACGAATAACAAAGTGCTTCAGTAGTTGCCCACTGTGGCGAGTATCCTCAGCAGCAATCAAGTCAACTGACTGTAATACTTTAACAGCTCTAGGCGTCATATCCTCCATGTTACCAATAGGCGTCGCAACAATGTATAAGACTCCCTGACGTTCAGCGCGTTGTTCAACAGATTCACTGCTCATTAGAAATAAAAACTCCGCTCCTGCTTACAAACGTGAGTAAGCGTTAAAGTTTTACTAAATATAAGACACTACACTAGGCTAAGGTTAACTATTATGAAGGAATTTTTGATAAGCTGTTATATCTGGCCAAGGTATTTCAGCTATTTTTTATTTATAAGTTTTAGGCCCTCGACTTTATCAACGCTTGTTGGAAGTAAACTCAGGTATGAAGCAAACAGCCCGTAATTTTATCAGTTTCGCTCTTGCCTCCACCCTTATTGTAGGTTGTGGTGGCATCAAACAAGTTCGTACTCATAGTGGGGTTGCCCCATTACCGGCACAAAACCTGGCTGAAGTCCAACGGTTACTCGCCGAAGCTGAAGCAGCACCTTCTCCACAAAAAGAAGCATTAAAAATTTCTGCTGCTAATTTACTGCTGCAGACCAATACGACAGATAGTTCTCGGGAAGCAGCAAACATTGTTAACGGTTTAAGCCCTCAAGGATTACCACTTAACTCCCAAGCAGAGTATGCGCTAGTTAAAGCACAACTAGCGCTGTCCAACAACAATACCGGAAAAGCCTTTGAGTGGGTGGATAGCCCCAATGTAATTAATGCTACCAACCCCAAGCTCACCAAACAGTCTTACCAGGTTCGTGCACAAGCATACGAGCGTAATAAAGAGTATCGAGCCGCATTAGATGAATGGCTATTAGCACTTCCACTATTAAATTCAGATGAAAAACGCATCGCCCATAAAGCAATATGGCGAAACCTGCTTAACCTGGACTCTAACACCCTAAGTCACCTCGCCAGCCAAACAGGCGACCAAGAAACCCAGGGTTGGGTCAGTCTGGCAGCTATCGTTAAAAAGCCAGAGGATATTGACCAACAGATTCAAGCATTTCAACAATGGCAACAACAGTGGCCTAATCACCCAGCAAACCAGCAAATTCCTGAAGCCATGCGCACTCTAGAACAAATTGCGGCGCACCGGCCAAATAAAATTGCTCTGTTGTTACCCATGACGGGCTCATTAGGCTACGCAGGCAAAGCGATTCGTGATGGATTTTTAGCCGCTTATTATCACGCCTTACAAAATGGTCATGTAGTACCAGAAATTAAGGTGATTAATACCAGCAAGCATTCATCAATTGACCAGGCTATTACCGAAGCAACCGCTCAGGGAGCCGAGATGATTGTCGGCCCACTAAAAAAATCACGAGTTAAGCAACTACAACAGCTGTCACCAACAATTCCTACTTTAACTTTAAACTATGGTGATCGAGAGGCTAACTCCCCAGCTAACTTCTACCAATTTGGCTTAGCTGCAGAAGATGAAGCCAAGCAAGCCGCACAACAAGCCTGGCATGACGGGTTTCGCGCCCCTGTCATTATTGCTCCCAAGTCAAATTGGGGGAACCGTGTAGTGACAGCGTTTGTTAATGAGTGGCAGTCTTTAGGAGGCTCTATTCGTGGTGAAGCTCGATTTGGTGGCAGTAGCGACTACAACGGGGTTATTGGAGCTTTACTTAGCCCGCGTGCCAGCACTTTAAGAGCCCATGAAGTGGAACAAGTGATCGGCAAGCAAATTCGCCATAATCCTAACCGCCGTGGCGATGTTGATATGGTATTTTTAGCTGCAAACGCTAAACAAGGCCGACAAGTAAAGCCTACCCTTGCTTATCATTATGGAGGAGATCTACCCGTTTACGCCACAGGCACTATTTTTACTGGAAACCCCAACCCAACAAAAGACAGTGATTTAGATGGGATTATGTTTCCCTCTATGCCCTGGTTAAGCGATCATTTTGATGACCCATTAAAGTCAAAAATTATTGATACTTGGGATCGCTCAAATACCCTTTATGGGCCTTTATTTGCACTGGGCATTGACGCCTATCGTCTCTACCCCAGGCTTCCTCAGCTAAAAACCGCTGAAGGCACTCGTTTATTTGGTGCATCTGGCTCCCTAACATTAAATTCTTATCAACAAGTTGAGCGAACCCAGCCATGGTTTTTCTTTAAAGGCGGCAAGCCACAACCAATGCCTGTAAACGCTTACCAACAAGAAAACAACGCGCCTGCGGTACATTATGGATTGGGGCAAGAATAAACCAACTGAAACAGGCCTGCGTTATCAACACATAGCGCAGCGCTTTCTTGAATCACAAGGGTTTAAAACCATTCAGTGTAACTTCCGCTGTAAGGTGGGAGAGCTTGACTTAATCATGAAAGACGGCGTCAACCTAGTATTTGTCGAGGTCCGATTTCGCAAAAGTCAGGCATACGGCACTCCTGCCAGCACAGTTACCCCACATAAGCAGCATAAAATAATTAAAGCAGCCCAGTATTATTTGATGGTGAAAAAACTAGACCTACCTTGCCGGTTTGACGTGGTTTCCATCACTAAAGATAGCCAGCAACAACCACATATCGATTGGATTCCTAATGCTTTTTTAGCTGATAACTAACCCAAAGCACAACTGCTTTGACATCTGCAAGCTAACTTTACGCATGCACCACTAGTGAATTCAGTTAAGAGAATTGATATTATAACAAGTTCCGTTGTCTATACCTTCTGCAGCACCCGTAATTAAGCCAATAACCGTATCAAAGAAAAGCTGATATAGAGTTATTGCAAGAGACCCTCTGATGGAAATAATTGATCACATTACCAATCATTTTTCGGAGAATATTGATGTCACTATTAAGTGCGCAGAATCACTCCCACCACTCATTGCCCACGCTAGTGAGCTATTAGTTAATACCTTACTCCACGACGGTAAGATTATTACCTGCGGCAATGGTGGCTCAGCAGCAGAAGCACAATATTTTGCTGCGAATCTACTCAATCGTTTTGAGCGAGAAAGACCTTCTCTACCTGCTCTCGCCCTAACAGCTGATACAGTCACTTTGACCGCTGTTGCCAGTGACTACAGTTATAATGAGGTATTCTCAAAGCAGGTCAGAGCACTTGGCCAACCAGGTGATATTTTACTCGCCCTATCTGCCAATGGCTATTCGGCAAATGTTGTACAGGCTATTCAAGCCGCCCATGACCGAGAAATGATAGTTATTGCGTTAACTGGCAAAGAAGGAGGTGATATGGCAGCCTTACTCCATGGCGACGACTTTGAAATCCGTATTCCATCACAATCTACAGCAAGAGTTCACGAGCTACACCGCTTTGTTATTCACTGTTTATGCGACTTAATTGATGAGCACTTATTTGGAGGAAGCTTATGAGAGCAAGCCATGCTATCTGTTTAATCAGCCTCCTGGTTTTCATAAATGGCTGTACTCCGATTTTAACAGCCACCCACGAAGGTCCTATTACTCAAAACCAAGGTAAACGTACTTTGGGCAGCATTGTTGATGATGAAACAATCGAAACCTTAGCCCAAGTCAACCTGGAAAAAGTAAACCCCGAATTTAAAAACAACCATGTTGTAGTCACCAGTTTTAATGGCACCGTTTTATTAACAGGACAAGTGGCCACAGAAGCATTGAAAAACCAAGCAGGCCAAGAAGCGAGAAAACTACAAAAAGTAAAACAGGTATACAACGAGTTAGAGGTATCCAGCCCCATTTCCTATCTTGCCCGTAGTAATGACAGCTGGCTCACCTCAAAAATTAAAACCAAAATGCTGGCTAATGAAAAAGTGCCTGCCTCAAGAGTTAAAGTGGTTACCGAAAATGGCGTAGTATTTTTAATGGGGCTGGTCACTCAGCAGGAAGCAAATGAAGCGGTTAACGTAGTACGCACATCTTACGGCGTACAAAAGATCGTCAAAGTGTTTGAGTATATTGATCAAGGATAATGGCGCTCTCTCCCACAGGAGGCTATCGCAAAAATCTCAAATCAAATTCCTTCTCCCCTACAAGAGAGAAGGAATTATAACAGCATTTATTTAACAACCTTCAAACTAGGACGTCCTGATGGCTTGCCTGATTTAACTGGTTCAGGAGACGTTGGAGCAGGATCAGGTGTTGGCTCTGGTGCTTCCTCAGAATCAAATACCATCCCTTGACCATTCTCTCTGGCATAAATAGCCATTACCGCATAAGTGGGCACATGCAAATGTCTGGCAATTCCGCCGAACCGACCATTAAAATCAATGGCATCATTACCAATTAGCAAGTCACGCACTGCTGTTGGAGAAATATTAAGAACAATCTGGCCATCTTTAACATATTCCTGGGGCACTTCAACTGTCTCCACCTCTGCATTCACTAAGACATAAGGTGTACAGTTGTTATCAACAATCCATTCATACAGTGCTCTAATAATATAAGGTCGACTACTACTCATCGACATAGGATAGTTCTCCAAACAATGGCCAGCTAAAACAAATAATACCTAAAAAGTAAAATTTAGATATAAAAAGAGGCACCAAAGTGCCTCCAACTCAATACTAAGTGCCAAATACCTTAGAGGCTTCGCATTTCTTTTTCTGCTTCAGACAGACTTTCCTTGAATGCCTCTCTGGCAAATATCCGCTCAGCATACTTTAATAATGGCTCTGCCTGTTTTGGTAGTTCAATACCCAACACCTGTAACCGCCAAAGAATAGGCGCTACACTACAGTCCACCAAAGTAAACTCTTCACTCATAAAGAAAGGCTTTTCAGTAAAAATAGCAGCTGTACTGGTTAAGCTTTCCTTTAGTTCTTTACGCGCACGATTTGCTGCCGTTTCTTTGGTTTTTGGATTTTGGATCAGGTCTACTAAAGCACACCAGTCTTTCTGAATCCGATAAACATAGAGTCGACTTTGCGCACGTGCCACTGGATATACTGGCAATAATGGCGGGTGCGGAAAGCGTTCATCTAAATATTCCATCATGACGTTAGGTTCATAAAGCACCAAATCACGATCAAGCAACGTTGGCAAGTTGTTATAAGGATTTAGGTCAGCCAGCTCTGCCGGCTTATTGTCTGGATCGACATCCTGAATATCAACAGCCACTCCCTTTTCTGCCAGGACGATTCTTACTCGATGGCAATAGTGATCTAAAGGGTCAGAAAAAAAAGTCATTGAGGAACGTTTGGCAACCACGCCCATTTTCACCCCCGCATAGAGATCAATTCAAACGAAATGCACGCCCTAAATATTTAATTTAGTAACGCGCACCCCACAAAAAAATACTTATTGTTTTACAGTCTAATGAACGTCTTTCCAAAATTCACGTTTCAATAGATAAGCAAAGACAAAAAATACAGCAAGAAATAGCAGCACATAAACACCAATCCGCTCTCTATCAAGGCGGGCAGGCTCACCAGCATAGGCTAAGAAACTGACTAAGTTTCTCACTGTTTGGTCATACTCTTCAGGTGTTTGCTCATGCTTTATGTCAGATTTAAGGGTTAATTCACATAAAGGCTTACCTGTTTGAGTATCTACTTCATGAGACTGCTGGCCATAACAGCTGTCATGCTGTAAGCCTTGCAGTTCAAGTAACACGTGAGGCATTGCCACATCAGGAAATACCTTGTTGTTCACTCCCCATGGACGAGACTTATCCTCATAGAAGGTTCTTAAGTAGGCATACAACCAGTTAGCTCCTCTAACCCGGGCAACCAAAGTAAGATCTGGTGGTGCTGCACCAAACCACTTTTTAGCCTCTTCAGGTCGCATGGCATTTTCCATTAGATTTCCGATTTTAACGTCATTAAATACCACGTTTTCCATCATCAACGCATGGGGAATACCCAAATCATCAGCAACTCGTTCATAACGCTGATACTTTGTAGCATGACACCCCATGCAATAGTTCATGTAGATACTTAAGCCCTGCTGCAAAGCGACTTTGTCCGTTAAATCGACCTCAAACCCATTCTTCTGTGCATAGCCATCCACATCGAAGCCTGAGCCTCCAGCCGCCCAGCTGGCAACTGGTAATAACATTAAAAAAGCGACTAATAGTTTTTTCATTACCCTGTCACCCTTTCTGGAACTGGTTTAGTTTTCTCCGCCCGGGTATAAAAAGGCATTAGGATAAAGAATAAAAAGTATACTCCTGTCCAAATCTGCGACCAAAGGGTTCGAATATCAGTGGCAGGTTTGGCTCCCAAATACCCTAAGCAAATAAAGCTAACAGCAAATAGGCCAATGGCAATTTTACTGAAAATACCTTTGTAGCGAATTGATTTTACAGGGCTACGATCTAACCAAGGCAATACAAACAACACCGCAATGGCTGCCCCCATGGCTATAACACCCCACAGTTTATCAGGGATAGCCCTCAGGATTGCATAGAAAGGAGTAAAGTACCAGACAGGTGCAATATGCTCAGGCGTTTTCAAACTATTGGCAGGCTCAAAGTTAGGCCCTTCAAGAAAGAAACCACCCATTTCAGGGAAAAAGAATACAACTATACAGAAAACAAACAAAAATACGACCACACCGGCAATATCTTTAACGGTGTAGTATGGGTGGAAAGGAATACCATCTAATGGAATACCATTAGCGTCTTTCTTTTTCTTAATTTCAATACCATCGGGGTTATTAGATCCCACTTCATGCAGTGCAATAATATGCAGTACTACTAAACCTAAAATAACAATAGGTAAGGCAATAACGTGCAGGGCAAAGAAACGGTTAAGCGTAATACCCGAAATTAAGAAGTCACCACGAATCCACTGCTGCAAGTCTGCACCAATTACAGGAATAGCACCAAACAGCGAGATGATTACCTGAGCGCCCCAATAAGACATTTGTCCCCAAGGCAGCAGATAACCCATAAAAGCTTCAGCCATTAGGCACAGATAAATGGTCATCCCAAATATCCACACTAGTTCCCGCGGTGCTTTATAAGAGCCGTATAACAACCCCCTGAACATATGCAGGTAAACCACCACAAAAAACGCAGATGCACCAGTAGAGTGTAAATAGCGAAGCAGCCAACCATACTCCACATCACGCATAATATATTCAACAGAGGCAAACGCCTGCTCTGATGAAGGCACATAACTCATAGTCAGCCAGATACCCGTCAGGATCTGGTTGACCAACACTAATAAAGCCAGTGAACCGAAAAAATACCAAAAGTTAAAATTTTTCGGTGCATAATATTTGCTTAGATGCTCTTCCCACATTTTAGTGGCGGGGAAGCGTGCATCCACCCATTCCATGAAGCCTTTCATTATGCGCTCTCCTCATCAACACCGATAATTAAGGTATTATCATCGATAAATGAATAAGGCGGCACTTGTAGGTTAATAGGTGCCGGTACACTTTTGAACACCCTTCCCGCCAGGTCAAACTTAGAGCCATGACAAGGACAGTGGTAACCACCTTTCCACTCCTGATCAAACTCCATTGGTTTTACTTCTGGAAAAAACTTTGGTGAACAACCTAGGTGGGTACAAAGGCCAACCAAAACTAAAATTTCTGGTTTAATAGAACGGAACTCATTTTTTGCATAGCTTGGCTGCTGAGACTCTTCTGTAGATTCTGGATCTGCCACTCGGCTATTTAATTGTTTTATATTTTCCAAAATCTCAGGGGTGCGTCGCACCACAAACACAGGCTTGCCTCGCCACTCAGCGATAATTTGTTGGCCCGACTCAATTTTAGCCAGGTTTACTTTTACCGGAGCGCCAGCTGCCTTAGCTTTTGCACTAGGGTTCCAGGAAGCAATAAATGGAACTGCAGCGCCTACTGCACCAGCAGCACCAACCACCGAGGTTGCTGCTACCAAAAAGCGTCGCCGGCCTTTATTTACGCCGTCATTTGTCATTAAACTTATCTCCCCATCAGAGCGAATTCGATGACCGTCTGAACAAACAGGTAACACGCGGACAACTAGTCAGGTTTTGCAACAGACTCAAAATGTGCGAATGGTAAAAAAATTATCAGCCGCTAGCAAGTTAGGCAACAACTGACAACAAGGCTTAGCGACCTGATTATCCTCAAAAATACTGCAATATTATATCCAATTTAGTTATGTAGGATAATCAATTTATTTACACCCAACATATTGGGTATATAGGCCTGCTGAGGTTTGCTCAAATAATACACTTTCAGGCAAGTATCAAAAGGCCTTAAAAAAAAGCCCGGGATATTTCCCAGGCTTTTCGACCACAAAAGCGATAAACAATAATTAACGCTTTGAGTACTGTGGACGCTTACGCGCTTTGCGTAGACCCACTTTCTTACGCTCAACTTCACGTGCATCACGAGTCACATAACCCGCCTTACGTAAAGATGAACGAAATTCTTCGTTATACTCAATCAAAGCACGAGTAATCCCGTGACGAATCGCTCCAGCCTGGCCAGAACCACCCCCACCTTTTACTGTTACTTTGATGTCGAAGTTTTCCAACATCTCAACAACTTCAAGAGGCTGACGAACAACCATCCGAGCAGTTTTACGACCGAAGTATTCATCTAATGGGCGACCATTAACTTCGATAGCACCGCCTCCAGTTTTCAGGAAAACACGAGCAGTCGAAGATTTGCGACGACCAGTTCCGTAGTATTGAGCCGTAGACATATTCAGACCTTCCCGTTAAATTTCCAAAACTAGAGGTTGTTGAGCTGCATGCTTGTGCTCGGCACCAGCATAAACTTTCAGCTTGCTGTACATAACCCGGCCCAACGGACCTTTTGGCAACATACCTTTAACAGCTTTTTCGATGATACGCTCTGGCGCATGATCAATCAGCTTTTCAAAGTTCATGGTACGCAAACCGCCAGGATAACCTGTATGACGATGATACAGTTTAGCCTTCGCTTTATTACCAGTGACATGCACTTTTTCAGCGTTAACGACCACAATGTAATCACCTGTGTCCACATGTGGTGTGTACTCAGGCTTGTGTTTACCACGTAGCCGCAGCGCAATTTCAGTTGCTAGACGACCCAGAGTTTTCCCTGAAGCGTCTACTACGTACCAGTCACGCTTTACAGTTTCTGGTTTTGCAGTATAAGTTTTCATATTACTTTATGCCTCGTAAGTCGATTTACTATCGACAAAATGTTACAAACTGAGCTTTTGGCAATCCTAAAACCACCAAAAGGGTTTCAGTGTTGCACACGGGCATCTCAATTCGCGGGAAACGAAGCCGGCGATTATAGCGCTAAGCGCCTGGATAAAAAAGCCCCTAATAACACTTTATAAACCTCAAGGGTAGTTTAATTTTCGGCCAGCATCATTATAACAAAATCATTATCGTTATATTTTCAGAGGCATTGTTAAATAAGCTATTTGATAAAGTATGCCAGTTAACTTAGAAACATTAGGAAAACCTCAATGCAATATCACCAATTAGGTAACAGTAGTCTTAACGTGAGTGCACTTTGTTTAGGCACCATGACTTGGGGAGAACAAAACAATCAACAAGAAGCATTTGAACAACTAGACTATGCAATCGACCAAGGCATTAACTTTATTGATACTGCCGAGCTTTACCCCGTCCCGCCTAAAGCAGAAACCTACACTAAAACAGAAAGTATCATTGGTGAATGGATAAAGCAGCGCGCTAACCGGGATCAGTTTATCCTGGCAACTAAAGTCACGGGGCCTGGTGACTGGGTAAGCTATATGCGCCTGGGGCCAAGGCTGGATAGACACAATATTATCACAGCAGCTGAAGCCTCTCTTGCTCGCTTAAATACCGACTACATCGATTTATATCAAGTTCACTGGCCCGAACGGCAAACTAACTTCTTTGGCCAGCTCAACTACCCTTACTCTATCGATGAACAAATCGTTGCTATTGAAGAAACCCTTTCAGCGCTGAATGAGCTAGTCATAAGTGGAAAGGTTCGGCATATTGGCATATCAAACGAAACACCTTGGGGTGCCATGCAGTATTTACAGCTAGCTGAAAAACATGGAATGGCTCAAGTGGTATCTATCCAGAACCCTTACAACCTGCTAAATCGAACCTTTGAAATTGGCCTGGCAGAATTTGCTCATCGTGAACAACTTAGCTTGCTCGCCTACTCTCCTATGGCATTTGGTGCGCTAAGTGGCAAATATTTACATGGTGCGAAACCCGCTAATGCTCGCTTGACGCTATTTAGCCGGTTTGCTCGTTATTCCAACCCTCAAGCAATTAAAGCGACAGAGCAATATGTCGCAATTGCCAAGCAACATAATCTAGATCCTGCCCAAATGGCTTTAGCGTTTGTCAGCAGCCGTCCATTTGTTACCAGTAATATTATTGGTGCCACCAGCATGGAACAGCTAAAAGCCAATATTGCTAGCATTAACTTAACGCTAGCAGATGAGGTGCTAGAGGAAATAGAAGCGGTTCATACTGAACAACCGAACCCCGCACCTTAAAGATACCCCCTCACCCCCGCACTCTCTGAGAGAGTGAGCTAAAAACCTTTTAGCTCACTCTTTTTAAGCCTTATGCGCTCGCCCAAGATACTCATGAGACTGCATTTCCAGCATCCTGCTAGTGGTTCTTTCATAAACAAACGTTAACTGAGTTCCCTGATAAATATCCGGAATTGCCACTTCAGCTGACATAATTACTTTGACGTTACGGTCGTAAAACTCATCAATTAAATTAACAAACCGACGCGCCTGATCATCTCTATTAGTTGTCAGTTGCGGTATATCACTAAGTAACACTGTCTGAAAAATCTTAGCCAACTCAATGTAATCATTCTGGCTTCGCGGTCCATCACACAGCTCTGTAAAACTAAACCAGGCAACATCATCACAGCACTTCAATGCAGTAATTGGCCGCCCTTCTATGATTAATGCTTCGTTTTCACTGATATGTGCTTTATCTGGCACCAATCGATTAAAGCTATCTTCCATACTGGCTGTTGCTTCAGCGCTCAATGGATAATGATAAATTTCTGCCTGCTCTAAAACTCGCAACCGATAATCAATACCGCTATCGACATTCACTACTTCGGTGTATTTTTCTACCAGCTCAATTGCAGGTAAAAAACGCTGACGCTGCAGACCATCTTTATACAACTCATTAGGTACAATGTTTGACGTTGCTACCAAAGTAACCCCGTTAGCAAACAATTGCTCAAACAACCCACCTAAAATCATTGCATCAGTAATATCCGATACAAAAAACTCGTCAAAGCAAATTACACAAGCTTCATCACTAAGTCGCTTAGCCACGATGGTTAATGGGTTTTTTTCACCTTTCAAGGTTTTTAATTCTTGATGCACCCGTTGCATAAACCGGTGAAAATGTGTACGCATTTTATTTTCGAATGGCAGACTATCAAAGAAAGTATCCACCAGATACGTCTTTCCTCGACCAACCCCACCCCAGAAGTACAACCCCTGGCAGGGCTCAATGGGCTTTTTTTGACTAAACCATTTCAACCAGCCTGTTACCGGCATAGACTGCTCTTGCTGCGCGGCAATTAGATCGTCATAAAGCCGTTGTAAGTGTTTTACTGCCTTTTCCTGCTCTGCATCATAACTGAAGTCATCTCGAAGCAAGTCTTGTTGATAGCGCTCCCAAGGTGTCATAACAACTGAACCTAACCCATTAACTGTTGCGTTGATTTTGTGAGCGCCACTTTAACCACCTTGAAAACATTGTGCAATTCGTTATAAGCCGCAATAAACTTGTCTCCAAGTGCTAAATTTTTTGACATAACCAGCTAAACTAGGGGTATCAGCTAGCAGTTCTATAAAAATGTGGTTGGCTGACCTTCGCTCCCTAATCACACTTCTAAAAATCACGTGTAAAGGGTATACATCAAATCAAAAAATAGCTAATTTAGGGGCATAAGCTGAAACAGTGGTGCTTTAGCTTAAGGCTGCCTAGAGCAAAGCGAGTTATACGACACAACAATAACAATGCTCGCAGATATCGGTAATATGCCGACCACTCTTGGCAAGTAAGTTGCTGGCAATAACCAATAAAACTCAGCAACACTATAGATAGGAACGACAACATTAGAGGCATTAGTTGTGGAAACAGCAAATCTCATTTGGTTTATTTTAGGAGTGATGGTGGGTGCCTCACTGCTGTATATGTTTAACTTCATGACAAGCAACAACAGCAAAAGTAATAAGCTGGAAAACCAGCTGCAGCAAACACAAAATGAGCTAAATAGCTATCACGAAAGCGTTAATGAGCACTTTAACCAAACTCGCGAGCTTGTTAACAAACTCACTGAAACCTATAAAGACCTTAACCAGCATATCGCAAACTCTGCCGCTACATTATGTGATATAGAAACGCAGCAAGGTGCTAGTGATGCTCTCCTGGCTACTGAGGCCTTAGTTTCAGGCAAAAAGCCAGAAGCAGATGAGCCCCATGATGCAATTGAGCCACCTAAAGATTATGCACCCAAAAAACATCCAAAAGAAAAAGGTACACTTTCAGAAGACTTTGGGGTCATAAGACAAGAAAACCCCTCTTTATCATAAGTCAGCACAAGCACAAAAAAAGCAGCCATTTGGCTGCTTTTTTTGTGCTTATTTTAAAGTGGCTTTCTATCTGGCTGGCTACTTATCTAAACTGTCTAAAAACTTTTCAGCATCCAATGCAGCCATACAGCCTGTTCCTGCCGATGTAATCGCTTGCCGATAGACATGATCCATTACATCTCCCGCCGCATAAACACCAGGAATGTTAGCTTGTGTTGCATTACCCTCTAAGCCGCTTTGAACTTTAATATAGCCATTATGCATATCCAGCTGTCCTTCAAATAAACTGGTATTTGGAGAATGACCAATCGCAATAAACACACCTGTTACCGCAATTTCTGTAGTTTCATCTGTATGCTTATTACGAACCCTAATGCCTGTTACACCAGCATCGTCACCTAACACCTCATCCAATGTACTATCTAGCACTAGCTCGATATTGCCATTCTTAACCTTATCCATCAGTTTATCCTGAAGGATTTTCTCAGCTCTAAATTGATCACGACGATGAACCAAGGTCACTTTGCTGGCGATATTGGATAAATATAAAGCTTCTTCTACTGCAGTATTACCACCACCAATCACTGCAACTTCTTGCTTTTTATAAAAGAAACCATCACAGGTAGCACAGGCTGAAACCCCTTTCCCTTTAAACGCCTCTTCACTATCCAGCCCTAAATACATGGCACTGGCACCTGTCGCAATAATCAAGGCATCACAAGTGTATTCACCGCTATCACCTTTTAAGCGAAATGGGCGCTGTTGCAGATCAGCTGAATGAATATGATCAAACACAATTTCAGTATTGAACCGCTCAGCATGCTGCCGCATCCGCTCCATCAGTGCAGGCCCTTGCAATCCTTCAACATCTCCCGGCCAGTTATCCACATCTGTCGTTGTTGTCAGCTGACCACCCATCTGAATACCAGTCACTAGCACAGGATTTAAGTTAGCGCGTGCAGCATATACCGCTGCCGTGTAACCAGCAGGACCAGAGCCCAAAATCAACAACTGGGCGTGTTTGACTTCTGACATTTAATTTTCTCCTTTAAAACCTCATCTGAGCCTGTCTTGCCAGGCTTAATGGCACCGTATTATGACGCTTATCTTCGCAGGATGAAATACTAGCCACAGCACACATGATGGGCCAATTTAAACTCGATATCATCTTTCAATGTATGAGCTGGTATCCAGGCTTGATATTAAATATTATCAATGATTGCTATAGTAAAAATCTATTTGGCTACACTTACAGTTTAAAGGCTCTTTTTTATGCTAGGAACCCAACAGTTTTTTCAAGGACTAAAGCTCATCAGCCAGCCAGGGCTCAGAAAATTTGTCGTTTTCCCCCTGCTACTTAATATTTGTGTGTTTACCATTGCCCTTATTTTATTATTTAGCCAGTTTGGTGCCTTGATAAGCTGGTTAATTGGCGACCTGCCAAGTTGGCTAATCTGGTTAGAATATTTATTATGGCCTTTTTTTGCGATTACTGCCCTTTTGCTGGTATTTTTCACCTTTAGTATACTAGGCAATATCATCGCATCACCTTTTCATGGTTTTCTGGCTGAAGCCGTTGAAAAGAAGATTACCAACAATCAAAACGAAGAAGAGTTTAGCTGGCAGCAACTGGCCGTTGTTGTGCCGAAAGCGATCGGTCGTGAGCTACGTAAATTGTTGTATTATTTACCCTGGCTGGTTATTCTCCTGCTGATCACCATAACGCCTGTGCTGAATATTATCGCCCCATTTGCCTGGTTTGCCTACAGCACCTGGATGCTTTCAGTTCAGTATGTTGACTATGCAGCAGACAATAATGGCGTTGGCTTTAAAGAAATGATTGATCAACTTAAACAAAGTCGTACCAATGCCCTAACCTTCGGTGGCACTGTTTATTTATTGATGTTTATCCCACTTGTTAACTTTTTAGTCATACCTGCCGCAGTAGCTGGTGGTACAGTAATGTGGGTGGAGTTAAATCGGAAAAAAATATAAATACAAAAAAATAAACGTATAAATATAAACAAACAGCACCTAGAAAAAACCCGGCTACAACCGGGTTATAAATCGAATTAGCGTATAATCCGTCCATCAAAAATTCGATCAATTCGTGTTTCAAATGATTGTGGAGAAATCTGTAATCACTCTTTTTCACAACCACTAACATAAAAGTGCAATGCTGTAACCTGACACTTAAAATACTTCCCTAGCATTATAACTATACTCTTCGCGAATGATTTTTAGGATTTGTTACCATCGCTCTTGACCGCCAGGGATTGGTGAAAATGCAGTTAATGCAGGAGCAATTAACTGTCACCCCAGTCATTTAGTTTATCTAAACTCCTGGGGCTTCATCGCTCGGTGGCCTCGCCTAAATAATCCTTCGCTGTGAGTATATACCACTTTATTTTTACACCTAAAAATGATTCATGATGGATATACTAACAAATAATTATTTTTTGCCGTGTTTGACAATAATCATTCTTGACTCATTACATCCTGTTAATACTAACAAAAAGCACTATGAAAAGCCCTGGAGTTGTTCAACAAGCTCAACAACATTATGAAAAAACTTGTAAGCAAAACAAAATGTACAAAAACAAGAGAAACTAAATACTCACATCAAACCCCGGCCCAAATCCCATTCCCCAAAACAGTGCGGTTATTACTTTCATTGTCACTAGCAATACCAAGCCAACACACACTACAGAAGTAGCAAATAGAAAGCCTTGCTCTTCAGGGATTGTCATCATTCTGGGTAAACCCACATAAAGCAAATAAACGGTATAAGCGACTCCAATAATCGAGCCAATTAAATACAAGGCTGTATTAGGATAAAGCGCTAACAGACCAACAAAGAATATAGGCGTTGCCGTATAGCCAGCAAAAACGATACATTTGGTATAGCTTGGTTTGGTTCCATAGGTTTTTGCCATCCAATGGATAAATAGCCCCATAAATACAATTCCAGCTAAAATGGCCATATAACCGGCGACAGACATCAATAAAGCACTTTGGTGATCAATAATAACTTTATCCAAAGTACCAATCGACCAGCCTACAGTAGTAGCACCATAATAAGAACTTACTGACGGGATAGCCGCTAAAATAAAGACATGCAGTAAGTAATATTTTTTATTGGCTAATGTCTCTTTTCTAATAAGATCATATTCTTCTTTAGGGTGAGCAAATAAACCCCAAATATGATTAAACAAGATCATAACTGTCTCCTGATCAAAATCCTTTTCAACTTTTCATTAAGCAGACGTTAACCCGTAACAATAATAATTAGTATAGCCTTCCTTAGCTCAAATAGTTCGTTATCAATAGTAGGTTAACTCTCCCTTAATACCACCATTGGGCTTTCAGTAATCACTCGGCGACTTGACCATAGTCCAATGCTGGCAATAATGCTACTGCCCAGTAAAGGTAAGCTAAGCCAGAGCCAGCCATTGGTTTGGTAACTCAAGTCAAAGGTGATGTTATATAATAACCGACAAACCAATTCGGTCCCCAACGCTGCCAATAACCCAGCGACTCCACCTAAAGCCGCAAACTCAATTAGCTGGCACTGACGAATCTGCTGGCGGCTTGCACCCAAGGCACGCATTACCCCCCCTTCTTGAATCCGATCTGCCAATGTGCCTTTAATTGCAGCATACAATACTGCTAAGCCAGCAATTAAAATAAATAACAAAACATATTCAATGGCAGAAGTGACTTGAGTCAAAATCAGTCGCACTTGATTTAACATCGCGGCAACATCTAACAACGTGATAGCTGGAAACTGCTTTACCAGCTCTGCCAATAAGTGCTGTTTATCTGCCAGTAAATGAAAACTGGTGAGGTATGTTGCAGCAAAAGGCTCAAGTACTGGCTTGGGAAAAATCATATAAAAATTGGGTTGAAAAGACTCCCAGTTAACTGTGCGGTAACTAGTGACAGTTGCTTCCAGATGTTGTCCTGCGATAGTGAACGTAAGCTGATCCCCAAGCTTAATATTCAGACGTCCGGCCAGCTCCTGCTCGATAGACACCTCTTGACTTGTTGTATTAGACTCCCACCATTGTCCTGCTATCAGTTCATTTCTGGGAGGCAGCTCATCTCGCCAAGTTAAATTTAGCTCTCGATTTAATGCATTATCCGCTTGCTGCTCTTTTGAAACTGCTTGTTTAACAGGCTTACCATTTATTTCTGTCAGCCGACCACGAATAATGGGATATAACTGGGTAGTTTCAATCTTATGTTTATCAAACCAGTCTGCGACTTGTTGCTGCTCTGCCAAGGGGATATTAATTGCAAAATAATTCGGGGTTTTTGGTGGTAATTCTTGCTTCCATTGTGTAAGCAAATCCGTTCTGACTACCAAAATAACGGCCATTGCTAATAGCGTTAAACCAAATGCCAGCAACTGCGTTGCTGTTAGTCCAGCCTGTCTTTGCATATGGTTCAAGCTTAATCGGATAGCTAACGGCCATTGCAATAGTTGAATTCGTGAAAATACCGTTTTCACTCCCCACTGCAAGCCAAACCAAACCACTAACCCTACACCCGCTACAGCAATCAATAGCCCCAGGGTCATCCACCACTCGCCAGTAAATTGCCATAGCAATACTGCCAGTGCAGTGAAAGCGACACCATAAATCAGGTAAGAAGATAAGGGAGGCGGCATCAGCTCCCGGCGAAATACTCGCAACGCGCTAACCTGTTGGAGCGAAATAATCGGTGGTAAGGCAAAACCAAGAATTGCTACAACACCAGTTAATAGCCCTAAATAAGCAGGCCAAAAGCCTGGCAAAGGTAGGTCGGCAGGCAGTAGCCCAGACATTAAAACAACAAACATCCAGTGCAAGATAAACCCTGCCACACAACCAACAGCACTCACGACCAATGCTAAGATCAACAATTGGCCAAGATAGAGCTTACCAATAAGCGAGCTTTGCCCTCCCAGGCAACGCATAATAGCGACTTGATCAAAATGCCTGGCAGCAAAGTGTTTTGCTCCAATCGCCACCGCTACGCCAGCTAAGAGTACAGCCATTAATGTTGCTAACCCCAAATAACGCTGTGCACGATTAATGGCCTTATGCAACGCTGGTCGACCTTCTTTTAAGGTGGTTAGTTTATCTGTTGCCGTTAATCGAGGCTTTAGCCATTGAAGCAATTGATTAACCTGAATATCATCCCCTGACACCAGCCACTTATAACGCACTCGGCTACCAGGCTGAATAATTTCTGCTGCCGCAAGATCCGCTTTATTCATTAGGGCTCGAGGCGCTAGGGTATAAAAATCACCTCCACGATCCGATTCATATAGCAATACTTGAGTGACTTTGAGTTGGGTAGCCCCCAGCTCAATCGTATCTCCCAGCTGTAACTTAAGCTGATGGAAAAGTCGCTGCTCCAGCCAGACCTCACCTAGTGATGGCACTTGCTTAACCTTGCTACCATCGGTATCTTCCAACGTATTACCGGTCGTTAGCCAGCCGACTAATGGGTAAGGTGATTCAGCTGCCTTAACTGCTGTTAATACCATTTGCTCCTGAAAAATCACCACACTAGGAAACTCAATCAGCTCCGTTTGCTTAAGCTGTAACTGCTCAGCCTGTCCCAACCACTCAGTAGGAGCTGTCGCAGACCGACCAATCAACAAGTCTCCTCCCAGCAACTCTGCTGACTGTCGATACATGGTTTTTTCAAGCCTATCGACAAAAAAGCCTATTGAGGTGGTTGCTGTAACTGCCACCAGCAAAGCCAACATAATGACCCGCAACTCGCCTGAGCGCCACTCCCGGCCTAATAGTCGCAATGCTAATTGAGCTACATTAGCCATGAGCAAAATCCTCTTCCTGTTTACCAGCTGTTTGCTCATGCAACTGCCCAACATCCAGGTGTAATTGCCGCTGACAGCGTTCAGCTAGCTGGATGTCATGAGTGACTAAAATCAGCGTGGTTTGATGTTGCTGGTTCAGCTCAAACAGCAACTCAATGATCGTAGCTCCTGTTGTTTGATCTAAATTACCTGTGGGTTCATCTGCAAATAAAACTTTTGGCTCTGTCACAAATGCTCTAGCAATGGCCACTCGTTGCTGCTCCCCCCCGGATAGCTGCTTAGGGTAGTGATCAAGCCGCGCTTGCAGACCAACCTGAGTTAACCAATGAATAGCTGATGCTTTTGCCTCTTTAACCCCATTCAACTCTAACGGTAGCATTACATTTTCCAAAGCTGTAAGCCCTGGCAGCAGTTGAAACGACTGAAAAACAAAGCCTACGGTCTGCGCCCTTACCGCTGCCCGCCCATCTTCATTGAGATGGCTAATGGGCTGACCTGCAAGAATAACTTCACCACTAGTAGGCTGATCCAGCCCCGCCAGAATACTCAGCAAGGTAGACTTACCCGCACCTGAAGCCCCTACAATGGCAACACTTTCACCAGCCTTGATAGCCAGCTGCAAATCTTTCAGAATAGTTAACTGGGTATTACCTGTGGTAACTTTTTTCACTAAATCCACTGCAGAAATCACGACAGGTGTCGACATGCTATCCTCGCTTATTGTTCGTTTACTAAAACCGCTCTTCCTACTGGTGCTCGTCAGCTTACCGCAATTAAGTCAGGCAAACACCCTCTTAATATTTGGCGACAGTTTAAGTGCAGGGTACGGATTAAAAGAGCATGAAGGCTGGGTTCACTTGCTAAAACAACGTATCGCACGAGATTACCCAACCTACCAAGTGGTTAATGCCAGTATTTCTGGTGAAACCACTACCGGCGGTCTGGCTCGCCTGACAAGCACATTGGACAAGTTTAAACCCACAATTGTTCTACTTGAATTAGGCGCAAATGATGGCCTACGCGGGCTACCCATACCGCAAATGCAGCGTAACCTGCAAAACATGATTCAACAGATTAAAAAGTCAGGTAGTGAAGTGATATTAATGGAAATGCGCATACCGCCCAATTACGGCAAACGCTATACAGAGCTATTTCAAAACAGTTATAGCCAGCTTGCAAAACAGGAAGAGATTAAACTAATGCCTTTTTTTCTGAAGAAAATAGCGGGACAACAGCAGTATCTGCAACCAGACAACTTACACCCTAACGCAAAAGCACAACCACTTTTATTAGATAATATTTGGGAGTTTATTAATCCATTACTTAAGAAATCTTCCACTTAAAACAACAGTATCATGATGATGCTTTTACTTAGTGCAGTATTTATTCATCTTGTTTAAGCGTAAAATAAAACGTACTGCCTTTGCCTACTTCTGAGGTCAGCCATATTTGACCTCCGTGATGAGCAACTGCTTTCTTGCACAAGCTCAAACCTAAACCACTGCCTTCAGCATCCGAGTTATGATGCAAGCGTTGAAGCAGCTGAAAAATACGCTGGTAATACTTCGCCTCAATACCTTGCCCATTGTCTGCCACTGCAAATTGCCAGCTTGCTGCCTGCTTTGTTCCTGTAATGGTAATCCGTGGTGGCTCCCACTCTTATTCCGTATCGCTATTCCTATCCAAACAATTATTACTATTATAAGGCATTTATACCCATCATGAATCATTTTTAGGTGTAAAAATAAAGTGGTATATACTCACAGCGAAGGATTATTTATACCCTAGGACACAAGAGCGATGGTAACAAAGCCTAAAAATCATTCACGAAGAGTATATTATCCATTAAGTCACTATACTGCAAATTAATGTATTTTATTTAAGCCGTACAGCAAAGCAGTTGACTTACAGTTTATTATTAAAAGCAATTAAACAGTATAACAGTATTTTTATGCTATTAAAGCATCAAGTTGATTAGAAAATAAATGGTTAATAATGTCCACTTCATTAGTTGTTCCATAGACCTCATCAAGTTTTACATCTTTAAGTACAATTTTCTGATCAATATCGTCATTTGCAGACAAACTAATATCAATTTCTGTTCCACCACTGTTAAAATTAATATCCAGATACTGATCGATAGAGTCGTCTAACCCTACAAGCAAGTCATCAATGTTCAACACATCTTGTTCAGCATTAAATCCAACAATAACATCAACTTCAGGTGTATCAGTATTAGACCGATCATCCTGTCCAAAAATAAAAATATCTTGGCCACTACCTGCAATTAAGTAATTATCAACAGATGTTTCATAGTGATTTTCTTCCAAAACAACGACTCTTAGCGCCTGTTGTGTGACAGAAGTTTGATCAGTTTTTTTCACGATATCAATCTTTAAATCAATATCCACTTTATTTGCGTCAGAATGATTACTAACAAAGTCATTGGTTAGCTTAATAGTCATCGATTGATGATTCCAGTCAGTAATATCAATTTCATTATCACTGATTTCAAGCTGATGTACACCATCAGACAAAATAGCACCTTGTGGCAATCCTCGTAACCAAACCAGCACATCATCTTTATCGGAAGGATGAGCATACTCAATTGCAAAGTCAGGTAAGTCAATTACCGTGTTTTCATATCCTGCAACTACACCGCCACCTGTAATTTCTGTTATTTGAAGATCATCTAAAAATGCTCCTCTTCCTTGAACTGAAGGGTCTCCTGTATGACGAATTGTTACTGTAGCAGGCTCACCATCACCGATCATTGTATATTTAAATAATTGCCAGTCTGTGTCCTTGAGATTAGTACCATCTAAAGCAATAGTTTTTATTACCTCATTGTTCCACAACACCTCTATTTCCGTCACACTTTCATTAAAAAACGGTCTGGCGGAATAATAAAAACTGAATTCATAGATACCCCCCTCCTGCGTATTGATGACTCGATTAATCTCAGTAGCACTCGTAACATCAGCAAAATTTGCAAAAGCAGGATATGGCCCGCTTGCTGGCTGCGCACTATTTAACTCAATAAAGTTGGTACCTGAGTGTGCTGAATACTTACCAAAACCGTATAAATTAGGAATTTCACCTTCTTCATATTCACGCCAAGCTTCTATTTTTTCGCCAGACTTAGGAAGCCAGCCATCTAAACTATCTACAAAGGTTCCCATAACGGGTTTAAAACCTTCTATATCAAAGTTAGTGAAAAACAATGATTTACTCACTACACTACTCAGGCTTATAGTTGGTGTAGTAAATGATGGTTCTGGAATTGGCTTGGGTTGAGGGGTAGGCTGTTCTGGCTCTGGTTCAACAGAGGGTTCCGGAGAAGGTTCAGGATGTTGACTAACATTCGGCTGTCGGCTGCCGATCGTACCACTGTCTATATCATCTATGTCTATATCACCTGTCTTGTTGCTCACTATATCCGTCGTATTGCTATCTATACCTGTCGTATTGGTACCTGTACTTAAGACATTATTAGTACTTACGATATTTTTCAAAAATATACGTTCAGGCGCTTCATCAGAATAAAATCGCTGCAAACCAATACTGACCTCTTCCGTATCGAATCCGCTGCTTGCAATCGTTTCATGGCCATCTCGATCAATAAAACGTATATTTACGCTACCTTCACTTCCTTCATCAACATTTGACACCTGGTTACTATTAGGGTTACCCGCCGCAGTTGCAGCCAACATAGCCGTTGGATCTCCCCCTTGCAATAAAGCTTGTTGAACACTTTCAAGATCAAGTACTGTAGAATCTAAAATAGCATGGCTTTTTGAATCACCCAACAGACGCTGACCTTCTTTATGTTCAGAGCCCTTACTGCCTTCAACTTGCTCAACTGAATTCGTAACTAATTGTGATGGGATTATTTGTGATGGAATTGTCTGTAATAGAATCTCTTCAGTTGCTACTAAAGTCTGACCAGTATTTACATCCTGAGCTGTAGGCTCCGCTAAAGCTTGTTGGTTTTTCATCGCCTATTTCCTTGGCAATTTCAAATAAAAAGATAGAAAATAACTTCTATGCATTTAGGTTAGCAGGCATTAAACACCACTTTCGGATTAGTATGCAATAATAAACAGATCAATAGTTTCAATTACTAATTACACAAACAGAATTATTATAATAAAATAACAATAAGAGCTAACCATAGGTACAACACTTTCGTAAAGCCACAGAAACTTCTTTTACCAATAAACTATACATACTACAAATAATTTGTAATAAATACGGGAATCACATGATCATAATCAAGCATATAATGTCAGCTTTCAATATAAGCTACTATTTTGCTTGAATAGTTTTGGGTAGTCTTGCAGACTCTAGCCAATAAGAAATAATTTGATTTACAATAGAAATGTAGTCTCTAATAATAAAAGGCTTAACAATATAGCAACTAGCATTATTTGTGTAAGAATCTATAATATCTACTTTTGATTCTGATGTAGAAAATATAATAACAGGTATTGATCTTAGGTCTTCATCATTTTTCAAAAACTCTAAAACTGAAGCACCTGACATTTTTGGCATATTTAAGTCTAACAAAATAATGGACGGTTTCGCTGCACTCTCAAACTCACCCTCCTTTTTTAAGTATCTAATACCTTCAACACCATCATTTACGACATTAATATTACAGTTAGCATCACAACGTTCAAATGCCACTCTTGCTAACTCAACGTCACACTCATTGTCTTCAATTAATAGTAACTCAAGCATTTTTGACCGATTCATTCATTGCATCCTTTATAAGCACAATAAAAATATTAATCAAAATAACAAGTCAATGCGCTTCAAGTAAAATATAAATTTCCCAATAGCCAAAACATACTCATCCCCACTTTACAATATTTTGTCTTACAATTAGAAATTAATTTTATTATAAAAATAGTACTAGTCAACCAACTTAAGTCTATACTACTGCCATACTAGACAACTAGCATAAATAATCCAAACCAATATACTTTACTTTATACCAATACGAATGGGTTTCTCATAAAGGCTTTATTCAAATGTCTAAGCAACTCTTATTGAAACTCATTACATTTATATCAATTGGGTTCTGCTTCTTGCTTGGCATGACAGTGTTAATAGGTTGGCATACAAGCACAGAAATTCTGATACAAGTGCTGCCTACATTTGTACCAATGCAATATAATACTGCACTAAACTTTTTACTGTGTAGTACTGCCTTGTTTTTCCTTTATCAAGATAAACTGCTACTTGGCATGATTGCCTGTAGTGTTGCAGGAATTATTAGCCTACTCACACTTATTCAATATTTTTTTGCTGTTAATATTGGTTTAGATGAATTTTTTATTACACACTATATTACAACTGAAACATCACATCCAGGCAGAATGGCACCTAATACAGCCATTTGTTTCTTTATTTTTACAGTGGCTTGCATCCTATATAACTTACATATTAAACAAGTCCAACTTAGCGGAGTATTGAGCACCATAGTATTCAGCTTAGGCTTTGTAGCACTTATCGGTTATCTAACTAATATAGAAACATCCTATGGATGGGGAAATTACACAAAAATGGCTGTGCATACGGCTATAGGATTCATGTTTCTTGGAGTAGGCCTCATAGCTCTCAGTTGGTTAACAGAATTTTTATATAATGGTCAAACGAATACAAAAGTGACTCCATTACTGATAGGTTATGCAGTTGCACTTACTATCGCTCTCTTCTTTATAGATTTAAGTTTACCATTAGGTGTTGCTGCTGTCGTATACGTATTATTAGTTCTTTATAGTTGGTTTATTCCCTCCTACCAGGCTACATATATACTTGCGTTAATAGCATCAGTATTATTAATTTTCGGTTACTTTTTTTCTCAACCAGGAAGTGCAACATGGGTAGTCTTTATTAATCGGTGCTTAGCCTTCATGGCTATTTGGATTACTGCCTACTTACTCATTAAGATCAAACTTAAAGAAACTGAACTCAAAGCACGTAATCAAGAATTAGAACAGTTTGCTTATATTACTTCCCATGATTTACAAGAGCCATTGCGTACTATTATGAGTTACAGTGAGTTAATCACCACTAGGTATAATAAGATTCTTGATGATACAGGGAAAAAAAGTTTACACTTTATTACACAATCCACCCACCATATGAGTATGCTGATAAAAGGTTTATTAGATTACTCACGCATTGGTTACAACAAAAAACGAAGTTTAATCAACTGCAATACTTTAGTTAAATCTATACAAGATGAGCTTCATTCACTCATTAAAATAACTCATGCAGTTATTAAAGTAGATGAATTACCCTCTATACAAGGCTATCCCGCTGAATTACGCATGTTATTTCAACACCTCATTTGCAATGCAATTAAGTTTCAAAAAAGTAACACCCAGCCTAAAGTAGAGATATTTGCCCACAAGGAAAAAAACTATTGGTTATTTGTTGTTCAAGACAATGGAATAGGCATTGAGGACAACTTAAAAAACAAAATTTTTGTTGTCTTTCAACGTCTTCATAAAAAAAATGAATATGAAGGGATAGGTATAGGTTTAGCTTATTGCAAAAAAGTTGTAGACTTACATAAAGGTCAAATTTGGGTTGATTCAAAACTCAATGAAGGTAGCACCTTCTTTTTTACAATACCAAGTTGAAATAGTCATATGAATAAAATATTAAAAAAAATACTACTAATTGATGACAATGAAGCAGACAACTTCCTACATGAATTAATAATTAAAAAATCAGGTATCACCGAAAGTGTCATCGCAATGACCTCCGCAACAGATGCCTTAGAGTACTTAAAATCAAAGCAAGGTAATAACCATCCTCAGCCTTGTCTTATTTTTCTTGATATCAACATGCCAAGGATGAACGGTTGGGAGTTTCTAGAAGAGTATGAAAGCCTTCCTTCAGAACAAAAGGCAAAAGTCGTGATTGTTATGTTAACGACATCGCTTAACCCAGATGACAAAGAAAAATCAAATTCAATAGATCATATCACTGAATTTTATACAAAACCTCTGACTCAGGCCATATTAGATAGAATTATAAAACAGTATTTCCTATAATTCCCTATAAAAAGTCATTCACACCCGGGTATATCAATATTTCACATATAGTCGACTGAAATATTCAGGCTAGTCAAATAAGCATTCGTTTATGCTGCTCTATTACTTATTTCCATTTATTTCTTTAACCCCACTCTAATCGCAGCTACAGTTTCTAATATATTTATAGAATAATAAATACTTTGTTCTTTAGCTCTTATCAATCAGCCATGGATGGATGAGTTGCAATGTTTGGCAATGACTTTCAACTATACGATGAAGTCATTTTTTATATCACCATCATTAACTTATATTAAACCCAGCCAAACTTTACCCTAGGAAGGGGCTATATTAAAAGCATGAACAGTGACGAATACAGTAAAACAATCTATTCAATCGCTCATGACTTAAGTGCCCCTCTACGAGGCTTAGATGGTTTCTCAACTATTTTAGTAGAAACCTATCAAGATAAGCTTGACGAACAAGGCCTTCAGTGGCTTTTAATGATAAAAGAAAATGCTATTAAAGCAAAAGTAATGCTAAATAGTATTGTAACTTACTCCCAAATCACATCAACTGATTATCCTCCCATTGAAGTCAACTTAAATCAATTAATAGATAAAATATTAACAAAAAACAAATATTTTAATAATTATTATTCAAATCAGATAACACCTACCCTAAAAATAACAAAGCTACCTACTATTAAAGGAATCGAACAGTTGTGGGATAAGCTATTAACAGCCCTCCTCGACAATGCATTTAAGTTTCAATATAAAGATAAGAAACCTATCATTGAAGTATCAACTATTCAGACAAAAGATTGTTGGTCATTACTCATTGCCGATAATGGTATTGGTATTAAAAAACAAGACTACGATATTATTACACGTATTTTTTCTCGACTACATAGTGAAAAAATATACCCTGGTGATGGTATGGGGTTAGCTTACTGCCAACAAATTATCAATATGTATGATGGCTCTATTAAATTTGATCAATCAATGCTAGGTGGATTGCTTGTAAACTGCACCTTTCCTAGCCGGTTTTTAGCCTAACAACCTAACAAGTAGAGGGGGCTATGAAAGAGTTCATCTTAAATTGTTATGAGCCAAATAGCAAAATATTAATGGTTGAAGATAACCCAAGTGATGCTTTGTTATTCAAAACCATGATTGAAAGGGCTTCTAATAATTATATATCAATTGATACAGTTGACACATATAGCGAGACTCTAAATAAACTGAAAGGTAATCACTATACAGCAGTTCTATTGGACTTACATTTACCCGATATCGATAATTTTGAAAACATTATAAAGACTATTGAAAAAATCACTCCTGAATTGCCCGTAGTTATTCTCACGGGTTCAGAAGACCATTCCTTGCCACTGAAATTAATTCGCCTAGGTGTTCAAGATTACTTATGTAAAAATGAAGTCACACCATCTATTCTGATGAGATCATTAAGATACGCAAAGGAGCGAAAAGAAATTCAACTAGAACTTAAAAAAGCCCTCAAAAACCAAGCAAACCAAAATGAACTATTAAAATCTATTGTCAGAAAAGACTCCTTAACAAGCTTACCCAACCGTATATATTTCTTTGATTTTTGTAAACGTGCTCTTAACTTAGCAAAACGCCAAAATACGGTAATGGCAGTTTTGTATTTTGATATTAATGGTTTTAAATGTATTAATGATACTTATGGGCATACTGCTGGCGACCAGGTTTTAAAAGAACTTGGAATTAAAGTAACCAAAGCACTTAGAAAAGAAGACATGCTATTCAGACTTAGCGGTGATGAGTTTGCCATTATTGCCGAGCACTTACATGCTGAAGTACAAGCCTATCCTATTGCTAAACGAATCAACGAAGCAGTTTCTACTCTCCCCATTAAAATTGGTCAATTTAATATTGACGTTACTATTAGTATTGGTATTGCCGTTTATCCTGATAGCCAAACAGTTCAGGAGTTGGTTAAACATGCCGATATTGCTATGTATGAAGCTAAGCACAACAGTGATCATTTTGCCTGCTTTTACAGCAAAAGGCTTGATAACCTAAATAACAGGAATATAAAAATTGCTAGCTTACTCCCATCAGGCCTTCGAAGAAAGGAGTTTTCTGTAGTCTACCAGCCAATAATCAATTGTTTAACAGGTGACTGCTCTGGTGTAGAAGCATTAATTCGATGGAATAACAGTGAATTAGGGTATATTCCTCCAGAGGAATTTATTAACATAGCAGAAAACTCAGTTTATGGAAGCACACTTTGTTGCTATGTTATACGTGAGGCTTCTAAGCTTATTAAACAACTGAATGGAAAATACTTACCATTCATTAGTGTGTCCATTAATGTGGCTGCTCGCCAATTTACCAATCCTACATTTTTTAATAATTTGATTAATACTATTAAAGAAGTAAACCTACCTCCCGAAATGCTATGCATTGAAATTACCGAGCGCCAAGTTATTCAAAACCTTAAAGTTTGTGAGACAGCACTAAATAAAATCAAACAGTATGGTATACAAATTGCCCTAGATGACTATGGCACTGGTTTTTCGTCAATTACTCATTTAAAAAATCTACCTTTCGATAAAATTAAAATCGATAGAAGTTTAATTAATAACCTGCATAAGGATGCCAAAAATTTTGCATTAACTGATGCTATCATTTCAATGGCAAGGCATTTAGATTTAACTGTTGTAGCAGAAGGAGTAGAACATCAAGAAGAGCTTGAAATACTCGTAAAAATTGGCTGTGATGAGGTTCAAGGATTTCACCTGAGTAAGCCTATTTCAGCTCATAATTTAAAAGAAAGCTTTGCTGATATTAAGTCCGATAAAAGCCAAAATAAAGTTCAAATTAATGGCTTTTAGTCTTTTATGAAAGCTTATCGTTTGAAGTTATTATAATTTTTAGCTAAAAAAAGCACCTAAAAATTTCTTGCGATGGATATATAAGCTAACCATAAAAAAGGCCTCCATTGTCATGCGCAAGAAGCCTTCTATATATTTTTACATTACCAGATATAGATAACTCACCTAACTAGTGAGCGTGACCATGCTCTAGCTCTTCTTCTGTAGCATCGCGCACATCAATCACTTTACCTTCAAAATGTAAGGTCACTCCAGCTAAAGGATGGTTTGCATCAACCGATGCTTCGCCATTGTCTATGGCGGTAATAACCACTGGAATATCGCCTTGTTCTGTTTGAGCAGTAAAACGCATCCCTACTTCTAACTTCTCTGGCTCAGGAAACGTGGCCAAAGGCACTTGTTGTACCAATTGTTCTACCCGCTCTCCATAAGCATCTTCTGGACTAACCGTTACTTGAAAGCTATCACCTGCCACTTTGCCCACTAACTCCTGCTCTAAGCCAGGAATAATGTTGCCAAACCCGTGAAGGTAAGCAAGAGGCTGGTCTTCTGCAGACTGGTCAATTACTGTGCCATCATTATCCTTTAACGTATATTCAATGCTCACTACACACTTGTCGCCAATCAACATAGTTATTCCTCAGTTATTCATAAAAATTCACTGGTAATGCATTGTCAGCTGCCTTAATTGACATGCTTTCTTACACCAAACGCTCTTACATCAAACGTTCTAACACCTGGCGTTATAAAAAATGTCTAATAAACGCAGGACCACCACAAATCCCAGGGTTTTACAGCAGGTTGAGGGATTTTATGAAGACAAAAGGAAATCAAGGATAGGGATCAGTGAGTTACTTATGACACCATAAAAGCCTTTCCGCTCAATAGCTAGTCTAACAGATATTAGATAATTCTCAATTTCAGGCTTGTATTGGGCAATAATCAAACAATTACTACAGGCGTCCAATGAATTAAATCCATCCGGTTAGTTGCTTTTTGTTTATACAGAACTATTGTGTGCATAGTGTGTTTCAACCAACTCTTCTACAGGAAACTAATTTATACATCGTGATAAAAATATATCAGATTAAAATTATATAGAAGCAAAATTATTTGTATATTAGAGAAGGCCTTTACTCTATTTATATAACATTAAAGATCGATCATTTCAAAATACTCAATCAATATTCACGCCTTTATTAAATTCACTTAACACTTGATAAATTTCATTAAATAAGTTGAACAGCCTCATAGTAATACATTTATTCAGGTGCAATATTCTCTTGCAGTTATGTTAACTGCTAATGACCACATCACTCTTATGGGCACTTCTAATATACCCAATGCGGTGGTTTTTAGGGCTAGCCTACAGCTGTGAGGCTAGCAATAACAGTATTAACAGCATTTCCACCATCCATGGTGGTCAGGAATGATGCTAACAAAACCTAAAAATGATTCACGACGGGTATAACCACTTTTTTAAGTAAAAGTTATTAACAGAGCCATTTGGTTTTTGTTTACAAGCAACTTATGGACAATAATCTATGATAAATCGGATTCAACCAACCTTACGCGCACTTTCATTTAGCATTTTATGTATTAGCTGCTCAGCAACCACCTCATTAAATGCAGAAAGTTATGAATCAAACGAGACCAGCAGATTGGCTAGTAATTTTGAAGCAACGCACTTGATTTATACGCCTGAAGAAATGCTTTTTTTTGATATTAAGGATTATCTCGATAAAAATGCCCCGCATTTATCACCTTATGCAGAAACCCTTTCTCACTGGAGTGGCTACTCAACAATCAGCCCTAAAGTGTTAATCACCTTGTTAGAAGAACAAACGGGCATTGTAAGCAATCAACCAGCAAACCCTAACCTATTGAAAAAACCATTGGGAAAACTATCCAATAAAAAAGGATTTTCAGCGCAAATTCGGGATGTTGCCATTCGTTTAGCCAAACTTCATTATTATCAGACAGAAGCCTTACATCACCAGGCTACTGAACAAGGTACTGCAAACTATGCAGCACACAGTGAATTTTTTGCCTCATCAATAGAAGCACTTTTATCTGCTGCCAAAGATAAAACAACTGACTCTCTAGCTCAATCCAATCAACAAGAAGCTATTGCCGCCTATCAGCAAACCGACTTAAACAGTTTTTACCAAACTTACCAGCGACTCTTCCCTACTGATCGCACACAAACAGAGCAACCACAAGCAGCTGAATATTATAATCGTGCGAACCTCCCCCCTGCGAACCTTTTGCAACTGCCCTACCCCAAGGGTAGCTATTGGTATTTTGGCGGCAGTCATACCAATACAGGTAGTGGAAGTTACCCTCAATCATCACTGGATTTGAATAATGGCGGCCGGTGGGGGGATAACCTGTCTAATATCTGGGTAGTATCAGCCGCTCCCGGAAGAGCTGTCAGGCACTCATCCTGCTCGTTAGAGATAGTCCATGAGGGGGGCTGGTCAACCACCTATTATCATTTGAGCAACATTCAAGTTCGTACTGGTCAAACGGTTTCGCGCAATCAGCGAATTGCTAACTATGCAAATAACCAGTCTCAAGCCCTCTGTAATGGAGGCCGCTCTACCGGCCCCCACCAGCACTTCTCGCTAAAACGAAATGGTTCATCCTTCCATTTAAATGGTGTTAAGCTCTCTGGTTATACGGTCCATACCGGTAGAAACAGCTACGATTCAGACTGCAACTACTTTTGGTTAGAAAAAAACGGCAACAAGTACTGTGCCTGGAACAAGCTATATAACACAGGCGTAGCAAACACTACTCCGAATCCCAATCCCAATCCCAATCCCAATCCCAATCCCAATCCCAATCCCAATCCCAATCCCAATCCCAATCCCAATCCGAACCCGAACCCGAACCCGAACCCGAACCCGAACCCGAACCCGAACCCAGACAATGGTAATCAACTAAGCAATGGAATAGCTAAGACAAATTTAGCTGCTAGAAAGGGCCACAAATACTATTTCACATTCACAGTCCCTCAAAGCGCTAAAAACCTCAGATTTATAATGGAAAACAATAGAGGCGATGCTGACATGTATGTTAGATACTACAGAAAGCCAAGCTTTAACTACTGGGGATGCCGCCCATACAAAGTAAGACAAAGGGAGTCATGCAGCTTTAACAGCTTCCCAGCTGGGACCTACCATGTCATGGTACATGCTTTTACTAACTACTCCGGGGTGAGTATAAAAGCAGAGTATGATTCAGGGTATCGTAATTAATAGATTATTCTTACTGAAAGGCTAAGAGGGGTTGCCCCTCTTAGCCAGAACAACGCAGCAAGTTATACAAAAGTGATATAAGGTAAAATAGTCAGGCCCAAGTTAAAAATAAAATCAAAAATAGGCACACCCATAATACTTAAAGCCATCAATACCAATAATGCACCAATACCATAACGACTGTTATATTCTTGGTACTTTATAGCCAAGTGCTTAGGCAATAGATAAGGCAAAATATAGTGGCCATCTAAAGGGCCTAATGGAATTAAGTTAAATATCATCAATACCAGGTTAATGATTGCAAGATAAACAAAAAAGAACTCAGGCCCTGACCCCTCAAATATGTCCCACCCTTGATTACGCCCAAAAGCAAACAGGTTAATAGTTACGATTGCTAACAAAAGGTTCATACCAGGCCCAGCGGCAGCAACAACCATGCTCGCCCAGCGTGAGGTAAAGTTACTAGGATTGGTCATAACTGGCTTGGCATAACCAAAACCAATAATTGCCACCATCAACAACCCAAGCGGATCAATATGAGACATAGGGTTAAGGTTTAACCGCCCCATTCGCTCTGCAGTATCATCCCCATATAACTTGGCAGTTAACGCATGACCATATTCATGAAAAGTAAGTGCCATCACAATGGCAATAAGTAGAAGGATAAAGGCGGCTATCTGACCTTGATAGAGTAATTGCAGCATTCTATGACTAACTCCTAGGGCACAGGGTAACAACAGTTCCCCTGTAATACACAAAGAACCAAGCTTACCTCCAGTTGATTCCATTAGCAAATAAGCAATTAAGGGCATCTAGGGCCTGTTAACACTATTTGAACCGTCACTGTTGTGTCTGTAAAAGCGCTAATCTAGGCGTGAAGAGAGAAACTTAGTTGTTCTAAATAAACAATGAGCAACAAGTACTTTATGTCTAGATATAATTTCTTTAAACATTGATGGCCTAGTGGCTGCTCCTACTTAAGCTTGAGCTCTTCAGGCATCCACCATGAGGTATCAAAGTGCTGGTAATTAAAATCTGAAGGTAAATTTGGGTTTTTCAGAAAAATTATTTTTCTTTTATCAATCTTCGCACGCTCGAGAAACTTTTGATGGTACGCCAAAAACCATTTTTTGAACGATCCATCATACAACATTAAAACAAGTCCTTTTTCGATTCTTTCTGCAAGTTTAACATTCGCTTTATTAACAAAGAAATAAACCGGATATGGGTAAAAAAATGCAATATGCTGATCAACTATTATATTAGGTGCATGGTCAGTATTTGCCTCTTGTTCAGTCCACACTTCATTAATACCCCTTGGAAAATAGTCAAAGCGTTTATTTTCCAACATTGTAAACAATGATTTATAACTAGCATGAAAAACCGTAGGCATATTATTTTCAATTAACACTATATGATCTGGCCAGTGATTATTAAACCCAGCATTAAACCGCTTAATTATATCATCTAACGTTTCAATATACTTGAAAGCATGCATGCTGTCTTTATGGACAAGATTTAACCTTAAACCTAATATTCCATTGAGAATGGGTAGCTTAACAGGCAAAAATCGCTTCTCCAGCTCATCATTAGTGGCAAAAAAAGCAAAGTCGACAATTCCTTTTTCCAAATGCTTCATGCCTCTGCCATAGTTAATTTCTTCGGGTAATTCTTTTAGCTTTACCTCCAGCCCTAACCTTTCTATCGCCATTTTAAATAACTTTACTTCATAAGGAAATCGTACTTGCTTTTGAAAGTGAGTGTATATATTTTCGGAAGTGGCGTGCGCAGATAGCCCTAAGAATAATAAGAAGCTCCACCATTTAAGCTGAGTACTGATTAACCTAAAGCAAAAACCTTGAAAAATATACATTAAACGCTTAATAGAACCTCTCTGGCTCTTTATTATAAAAGCCAGAGACAATCGCTGAGGAGGGACTTTCAAAGAAAGAGTTTTTATAATACAGCTAACAAACTGCCATTTGATATCAAGCATCTTAAATACAGCCATAACTACAACTACAGCCTTTAAGCAACAGCTTAATAGACATTTATCAGTAATCTATCAACAACTTTAGCTTGCCTAGAGATAAATGCTAGGTGGTTGGAATGTGCATAAAAATAACAAAGCCTAGAAGTTATTTGTGAAAGCTATACTATGCCCATCATGAATCATTTTTAGGTGTAAAAATAAAGTGGTATAGACTCACAGCGAAGGATTATTTATACCCCTAGGGCACAAGGGCGAGGCCACCAACATGCCTTCAAACCAACGCCTTGATTGCAAATTTACTAAAAGGCCAGAGACAGTAAACAATTATTAGAGGTGCCTTTTATATAACTACTTACTATTTATCACCTTACGAATGAACTATAAAGAGCTCATCTGCTTGTAGAGCATACATCAAGTTCGGTTACATTCATTCGTAAAGGTATCCTTACCAACCAATATCAAATAAATAAATTCTGATTTAATAATCTATATTGAAACTCTTTAGTTAACGCTTTAGATAAATCATCAAGCACGGACTTCTGCTGTAAAAATTTTCTCAACAGCTTAATGTAAAATGAACCCACATTGGTATCTTTAAACTTTATATTATTGGGATAAAGTTTTGTCACATAAATAGACAATGTATTCAAGTCCAAGTAGAGATCCATACTAATATCCATTGCTGCAGTAACATTACTATTTAAGAGTGGTATACGAAAAAACACCTCTCCTTTAAAGTTATGAATATTATTTCGACTTAGCAAATAGACTTTTCTATTACTGACTTTTACTACGGTCTTGTCTTCCAACATATACCCTTTAAATATACTATCAGTAATATCAACTGAAATACCTGAACCTAAATAAAACTTTTTATCTAAGACACCATCCAAACGAATGTGTCGATTAAAGAGCTGATATTTCATCCATTCAGTATGATAATCTTCATTACGATCACGGATATCTAAGTCTGAAGATCTAAAATCAACCTTTATACTAGCAATTGCTTCAAAAACCTCACTTCTTGACGGAAACTTATATTCAATCAACCCAGTAATAAATGCGTTATTTTGAGTCAATACTTTAAACAAACTTAACTGCTTTTTAGTAATTCGTAATTTGTAATACAACAAAGGGCTTTGGTTAAATACAGAGTCTGGTGTCAAGCTTGTTTGTATCGTTCCTACTTCATCAGGTATATTCAACACTGCCTGAGAATATTGTTTTGGTAATGGTAGAAATACAATAGTTGGATTACGGGCTTGAATTTCTGCTATCTTAGCGGCTGACTTCCTAAAATCAGGCCCAAGAATAAAATAAAGCTCATAATCACTTGTGTTAGGTATTTTTTCAAGAAAAACTTTACGATTATGAATATTCCACTCCCTAGGCACTACATAAATCACTTTCGGGTCAGTTGTAAGAAAGCCAAAAACTTCACCATTACTATCCAAAATAGCTTCGGTTACTTCAGGAGCATTAGTATCAGCCATCGTATTTGCGCAAAAAACAACCAACAAAATACTGAATAAATAATTTATTTTTTTTAACATATCTCTCTCATCAATCTTCTTCTTATAGATGCATTTCATTACAGGTAGCGTTAACAGATATTTCTCAATGCTTATCAAAGCCAAATAGGAATATACTCTTCGCGAATGATTTTTAGGCTTTGTTACCGTCGCTCATCACCCCAGTCATTTAGTTTAGCTAAACTCCTGGGGCTTCATCGCTCGGTGTCCTCGCCCTTGTGCCCTAGGGGTATAAATAACCCTTCGCTGTGAGTCTATACCGCTTTTTCTTTACCCCTAAAAATGATTCGCAAGTGGTATACCTATATCATTTGGTTGTGTCACTTTCTTTTTCTCTTCTAAAGATACCAAGCCATTCTTATCAACTGAATAAACATTAACACTAAAATTAGTGTCTTTTAGCTTTATTAATATTTTTATATATAGCTTACCATTTTCTGTTTCATCAAATTTAGCCAACTTTGGGTAAAACATATTATGAATGACACGTAAGCAAGCCTTTGGGCCAAAAGCACCATCACAATCAATATAGCTATTAGTACTCATATCAAATGGTTTTAACCTATTTAAATGTACTATTTTTGATTCATTAAAGCTAACTTGCATATCTTCATTATTTGGTAAGCTAACTAATGAATCTGCATATGGAAACAAGAATTGCTCCCCAGCAAAATCACCATTAATAATTCGTTGCCGTACTTCATTATTAACCAATAACCAACGCATTTCATCACTAAAGTCTGGATGATTAGATACCGTTAAAGCAACAAGTGGTACCTGTTCATCTGTATCTAAAGTATAATCTGTTTTTATCGTAGTTTTATTAATATCAACAAACGGATACTTTGCTAGCAAAGCAGTTACTGCACCTGTTTCGACATCACTATAGTCAATTGAGCTATTTATATACCAAACTAAATCTACTGGAGAAAGCTCTTGATCAATAAACGATATTTTTTGGAATAACAAGCCACCCATTGCACGAATATAACGGCCAAGCCCTAAGTCTTTGTGGTTTTTCTTAAGTGATTCAGAAACCAATATATCTTTCATATTAATTAGGCGTAACACCCATTTATCAGGAAAAGTACAGCTGATACTTTGTAAGCTTTCATCTTCATAGCGCCAAGTGAACTCAATTGTTTTATAATTTTCGGGCTCTAATTTATATGAAAATGTTTCTTCCTTACCATGATAATTCCAATTATCACGCTCCTCATTAAGCTGATCATAAATGGCTCGAATCCAGGTAGCAGACACTGTATGATCAATAACCGGTATAATTTTGGCACAAAGTTCTTTTTTCTCATTCGTTAGAGCATAGCTTTGAGTTTGCAATAGAACCAATACGATTGTGAATAAGATTTTTTTCATTTTTTAATCTTCTATAGAATAAGCCATATAGTTTTCTAGCACTTCTTGAGATACAACTTCATACCTTTTATTATAAATTTTATAAGCTTCCAACATCATTTGCTGCTCTTGTAACAACTGCTCTGTGAGTTGCTGTAGCTCCTGATTGACAACATCAAATGTCTCTTGGGAATAATTTTCCATATTAAGCTGCATATCAGCAAGTTTTGTTTCAAGCATTTGATATCTTTCTAATGATAAATCAACTGCTGCAACCTGCTCATCGAAGTACTGTTTTTCTTGTTTAGTTATTTCTTCAATCCTATTTATTATATTTTCATTAGGCTTGACTCCATTACTATCTAACTCTTCCACATAGGCTTGCATACCTTTAAGGTCTATTTTTTTTTCAATAACATTGTTTGTTTCTTTCTGTTCAGTTATTTTACTTTCAACTGTTTCATGCTCAAGCTTTGCGATAGGTTCCTGCTTTACTCCATCAAAATCACTCTCTAATTGAACAGGCAAAAAAACTACCGCCAATCCTATTAAAGCACTTAAACAAGTAATGATTAATATCCTTTTTTTAAACATGCCACACCCTATTATCTCACCTTCAATTAACAACCTATATCTGATAAAAAACAAAAAAGCAGGTAACAGCAATCATTCGCGAAGAATATACCTGCTTATTTAACTGTTAATTATAGTCTTACGTTTACATCTACAACTGCTGTACCATGGTTAATGGTGAAAGATTGCTCTTTATAATGACGAGAAATAACTCCTTTTAAGAAGTCTTTATTTTTAGTTCTACCTTTATTGCTACCAAATAGTTCAGCACCATTTTTAAGTATAATACTACCCACTTGACAGTACATATTACCACCACAGAGTGACATGAGTGCGGTGCCTGCAGCCTTAGCACCTTCACCATTAGGCACTACAGGTGAATTTTGTGATATTTTCCAGCTTTTTGCATAAGTCAGAATAAACTCGGCAGCAATTTCCTTGATCATCATTTGCCGTATATCTTCTATACGCTGACGCTCTTTGAGAGGATCTGGGTTCGCACCAGAGGGTGAAATATCCACATCACACTTCATCCCTGACTTATCAATTCGCTTACGCTCAGTTTCACTCCAGCTTTTACGCCAAAATAAGAAACCACTAGAGCCTTTTGATGCAATAAAAGACTGGAATTTCTCTATATCTAACCGACAGCTAACATTGATAGGGTCTGTTTTGACAAAGTAGTCGTAATCAAAAGCAACCGTTTGTGCCAGCACATTACTGCTTCTTGATTTATAATAAGGTACTGTAATTTCTGGATTAAAACTATAGTTTGAAGTCTTATATTCCGCTTTTACTATATTTTGTTGTGGTGTAGAAGATCCAGTACAATATGCGCCACGGGTAACTACGTTTCTAAAGTTTCCAGCTCCATTATTTTTCAGTGTTTTAGCTTCTGGCTCTACTGTCGCGCCATCTTTTGTAAACATATGTTCAGGCACGTCAGTATTTGTTGAAACAGCATGACTATTGCCTGTATCACCCACAGTGCTATGAGATAAAGTAGAAGTACCTATAGTAGACCCTGATACATTATTATTTATTTTCATATCTCTCTTGGCATGCCCTTTAATATTAAAGATAGGAAGCCGAGATACTGTATAACCATGGAAAAAGTGATTAATTGAACTGTATCGGTTCACTGCTGCACGAAGTAATGTTTCTTCTTGCCCCCAAATACTATAGCTTGCAGCAGCAATGCCCACTGGTGTTGTTTCAAGTTTTTGTCTAATTTCCTCACTTCTATCCCATGCTTCGATAGAACTATTATTGAACGTTACAAAAATTCTTGACAATGTTGATATTTGCTGCTCGATTTCCTCTATATTTGGTATTGCTGCCTGATAATCACCAAGTGCCTGGCTATAAAGAGGCCTCACTTTTATCAAACGTTTATAAGCTTCTTTGTACGCCGCTTTCGCTTCAGGTGTTTTTTCTTTTGCATTTTGTTTTGCCTCAGCAATAGCTTCTTTTAATGCAGCAATTTCTTCTTCATCTGTTGCTAAACCTAATAAGCTAATGAGTTCTGTAATTTTTGAAGATAATGCCTTTAGTTCACTATCTGCTTTATCAAAGTCAGCCTGAGCAGTATCAAACTCAAACTTATACTTGGTATACTTAGCCACTATTGTCTTATTTTTTTCCTTTAATCTGTCTATCTCAGCTATTTTATTAGCCATTTTATCTAAAATGGTCGTTTGCCTAACATAATTACCAAACTGACTATCAAAGTAGGGGGAAAAAGGACCTGCTTTAGCAGCAGCTTGTAAGTCACCAGAAGGCATATTATACGTTATGTTATATTGCCCTTGTAAGTAGTTACAACCAGGGGTACTGTTAATTTCAAATGAGCCAGTTTGTGTTTTTTTAGATGATGGAGAAACATATAGTACTTTAAGTCTAGGGTCATGATCTCCTAATATACTAACTCCCTTCAATAAAGGTTCATTTTTAATTGCATAGGACTGAAATTTATCTAATTTAGCAGTATTAGTGTTAGGTTTGGGCAATGCTACAGCTTGCATTGTGGCAGCAGAAACAGCCATGGCAAGTAGCGAAACAGTGAATTTACTTTTTAGCATCTCTGACATACATCCTTGCTTTTTCATTATTGTACCCCGAAGTAATGGAAATATATTATTTCACAATCCCATTGAATAAACTTTAGGCATTATTAATCTTTAAAGGTCCGCTAATTATTAGTTAGAGGTATCCTCAAGTAGCTTTTATTAATAGTAATTTGTGCACAAATCAAACTACCACGCTACTTTACAAACCAGCCAATCTATTTAACATACTTAAACAAATATATACTTTTTATGAATAATATTTATTACTAATTTAGTACAGATGATCTAAAAAACTAACAGCCTAACAAATCAGAAAACGAACAAACAAAGTATTTTATTTACCAAACCACTCACGTATTTTTTACACAAAAAAACCGTCAAACCCGCCCCTATAATATATAGAGCAAGTTTAACGGTTTATTTATATAGTCTTTTAATACTTAATTTTTAGATACTAATGCTGAATTTGAATGGTACGTTTAAGATAGTTTGTGCCTAACATCGTATCACTACTAATGCAGAATGATTGATCATTTTTTTCTACAAATAAGTCAATAAGCGTTTTCCACCCCAAATAAGGGTCCGTAGAGATAAATAAGGATGACTGAGTTTGTGCCAGTTTTGCACTATTATAAAATAGGAGGTGCTTATCTTTCGTACAAAAACCTTTATTTGGTCTTGAGTAGGATAAAACAGATTCAAATGATAACTTTTCAATAATTTCTTGGGTGGGTAAGGGTGGCAGTGATTCAAAGCTAATCGGTATATTCATATTCACCTTTAACACAGGATTACTGGCTAATAGACGAAAAGTTGAAGACTGATTTTCTGGCAAATAAAATACCATAACTTCACATAAGTAAGGATAATTACCAGGTAATAACTTAGGTTGGTAACTTTCTGGTAAGTCGCTGTAGTGCGCAACAACCTCAGGATCAATCTGACAACCTTGTTGCCCGGGAGGGATTAAGTTAACTTTTGCATCTTTGATATCATTATCCCGTACAAATGAATAGTATTTATTTTCTTCATGTGCTTTTGGGTATAATGATATGACAACTTTATTAAATTCAAATACCTTAGTTGGCTTTGAAACTACCTTCTTATACTTTGTATACCAAATAGGGCCTCGCTGAATATCTTTAATCGGTACAAATACCATATTATCCTGCTCGATAATACGATTCCAATCCAGCTCATTAAAATCTATAGGGTTAGCGGCCGTATAACTTGTTATAACTAACAAAGGCATTGCAAATAGCCAATAACCAAACCAGCATAGTATACGATTTATTACGTCCATTTTTTTTAGTTCCCGAAATGCAAAAAGCACTACATGCTAGTAAACATGTAGTGCAGTATAATTATGATAATATTTTATTTACAATCACTACTGATCAATCAATGCTCTACAACCTGGATCATCCATATTCCAAACAATACGACTCATTGGAGGTTGCTTCATACAACTGAAGTTAAGCGTAGTATTGTAGTGACGCATAACACCAGGGGTATAGTAGTACATGAACTCCTCACTACCCTTCATTAACTTGTCGTAGTTTGACTTCATGGTATAGATAGGATCCCACTGCTGCTGTTGCTGCCCTGGATTAGGAGAAGGTTGCTGCTGTTGCTGGAATGCAGCAACTTCATTAAATAGTTCCCCTTGTAACTTATCCCTTAATGCACCAACAGCCTGTTGATAACGGTCATCATCTGTTGATACGGGGCTAAAAGATCCATCATTTTGCTGGAATTGCACCACCGCACCACACTGTGATACATCTTGACACTGTGCTTGTTGCTGGAAGAATTGCTGAACTTCTTGCTCCTGGTTAGCATTTTGATTTTGACTGGTAAACTGACTGGCTTGATCAAATAACTTATTCCAATCAACTTTTACTTTGACTACATGGTATTTCTCATCAGTTTTAATTTTCCAATCAATACGAGCCGTTAATAAGTTATCCCATTGCCCCCCAGTCATGAGAATGTTATTAATTTGCTGATCCCAACCAGGTGTGGTTACTGCTTGGAATGGTAAGTCTTGGTTAACGACTGATTGACTTGGCACCATCATGGATCTGAATCGATACATGACATTAGTACTTAAGTCATACTCACTGCTTTCATCATTTAGCATGGTACATTTAGGTACTTGTATTTGTCGCTGCTGTCCACCTTGACCAATCGTCAGTTTCTCATTTGAACAAGCAATATCTAAACGACCATTATCAATTTGATTACCGGTTGCCAAGAAAGTGGTTTGAGCCTCAGTAGCAGGCGCAGGAAATGCTTTTAAACCATAGCGATTAGCTTCATCTAATAAATCTTGAAGTGCATCATAGTCGCCTAGTGTAGAAAATGAGCCTCCCATATAGCTTAATGTTTCACCTGCAAAAAAGCCGGATGTTTGCATTTTATGGAATACATTAAAACGAGGAATAGGCATAGAACTGGTAGCAGCTTGTATTGCAACATTACCACGCTTAGGAATGTAGTAAATTTTGCTAGAGTCATAGCCATCTTTCAACAAATAGAAGTTATCATAAATTCTTGCTGAAAATTGTACGTCTGGTGCTTCATCAATAGGTGCAGCAGCCGCTTGCTGAACCATAGCAGCAACAGCAACTGCCATAAGCGTTTTGCCTAATTTCATTATGACTTTCCTTGTAGAAAAAAATGAATAATATTTATACTAACGTTAATGAATTGAATACCTAACTGAATATTAAATTTTCAATAATATAATCGGAGCTATCTCTTATTATTTATACTTCTAACCACTGCACATTTACTTCTAATTACTACACTCTCTAGTTAGGCGCCAGTGATGCTATTTGCTAGGCATAAGCACTGTAAATTAGACTTTTGTCTAAGAAAAGTTAGTGATTCTCCACACAGAAAAATCTTTATTAAGGGTACTTACTCAAATCCTTTTGGGTACATTTAGAGGAAAGACTTACACAGCTAAAAAATAGCTTTTGATACAGATCAATAATTTTAGTTTTCATAAAAAATGTACGTATAGCATAAAGAAAAAAATTATGCGAGGCATTACTACATTATTTAAATTATGGTAACCTCTGTTTCATTACGCTCGCACTATCTTTCTAAAGACACCACTCTTTAAAAAGGTATCATTAAAAATAATAAACACCTTATTGGTATTACACTGATATCACAGGGAAGTTTCATGAAAGTAAAATTACTTCTTTTTCTATTACTTTATGCTCCTCTATCTTGCTTATCTGCAAATTTTTCAGCTGAGATTATTAGTCAGTTTCATTTAATAACTGATCCAAACAACCCAAAGCAGTTATTTTATATTTCTCGCTTTGGTGGCATTGAAAGGATCGCACCTTCAGCTACAGCCAATGTAAGTAATAACAACCTAATCAACACTAACGACGTCTTACCCAATTTTTACGCAGTAACACTGTATGGTTTAGCCCCACCTTTTACTGATAAAGAAATGGTTGGCTTTGGTGGTACTTTTTCAACCATTGAAAACAACGCCTTAGTTAAGCAACTAAAAAAAGAGGCTAAGCAGCTTGGCTATACATCAATACAACCAGCAAGACATCAATTTGCTCAGCTTAATTTCATTGCTACAGCATTTGATGTTATTAATGGCCAGCTAGCACTAGAGTGCAAAATAGAAAAAATTCCTGTTGATCATTCCAGTGAATCTCATGTGACCATGCCTTTATGTAAAATAAAGGGAACTGATCAGGTTTATGATATTAATATTAATCTTCTGTATAGTTTAGAAACTCAATTACACGAGCGAGGCAGTACAAGCACTAAAATTCCATTTGACGCAATTACCCTGCCTGGTTGGAAGCCCCACCTACAAGATTTATTGAACAATGGCAGCCCCTGGAACCATTTATTAACAGGTGTTGTTGACTGGACTATTAGTGACAAGCCTCTCAATATCATCAAGCTAAATGTCGACTGGATAAAACTATATAATTTTACTTTTAGAGAATTAAAATCAGGTATGAACCCATTACTAAGCAGAGAGGATGTTCGTACCAAAATGGAAGAGCTGCTTAAATGTAATGATATCAGACAATGTGGTATTCAATTTGCTGACTCACTAACGCCAGGTAAGGTTGAAGAATTAGGTGAAACATTGTCATTACAAGACACGCTCAGCACAGCCTTATTTACAGAAGCCCATCTTACCCTTAGACGACGAGACCCTTCCGCAACTGGACGAAATCGTTTATCTGCTGCGAATAATACAGAAGAAGTAAAAACCAACTTCATTCCTAAAGTAAACTTTTATCAAGTATTACAGCTTCAAAATGGCAAGCTGGAAATGTTAGCCCCAAATAACAATATTAAACAGTACCGGACTGTGCTAGACATCAACTGCATTAAAGGCAGTATTGATGGTGATATTAACTCAACCAACAACCAGTCTGGTTGTACCAGAACTGCTGATCGTTATGCAAACTATCAATGGAGCCGCTGGCAAAGTAAGCATCGTGCAAATTTTGTTGGTGATTTAGAAATGCCAGTTGGGTGCTCAAAACCAATTAGGGTAAAGGCCCGATCTAAAACAGGGCAACCTTATCTGAGCTTAAAAGAGCGCTTACTGCTCTCCCCCAGAAAGGGGCTATTTTGCTGGAATAAACATCAAGTAGATGGCAAGTGCGCTGATTACGAAGTAAGCTGGCTGTGTGAAAAAGGTTCTTCAGAGCCACCTATTATTATTTGGCCTGAGAGACCCCCAGTTTCATTTGAATTATAGTAACCCCTTTGGTAATTAATTTTTTATTAAGGAGCTGTTTCAAAAATAACAGCTTCTTGCCTCCTTATTGCTCCCCTTCTGTATTTGCTTCTTTGTAAACCAGTGTAAAGTTATTTGATAAGCTTTCTTGATACTGTTACTAATTTATACTCACTTCTATTACTTTATAAATACCATAAAGATAAGTAAGGATATCTATGCTTATTTTTTGCCACTTTTTAAAAGAAACTACTGTTGTAAACTATTTACTTAAAAATAAACAAGGACTAACTTTTTTAAAATTAAAAGTAATACGTAAATTTACGAAATATCTATCTCTACTATTACTTAGCGTCATATATTTCTTACTACCATCCCAAACCTTGGCTCACAGTGGCAATATGTCATTTTTCAGACTAACTCAGCAAGATTCCACCTGGCATTTAACCGCTATTCTAGCCCAGGCAACCGTGCAGTCTTATCTACCATCAACCAATAAACCACCACTTAAGGCAAAGCCTGCTAAACAACTACAAGAAAAACAACTAGTTGACTATCTACAAAATAATATAAATTTTACTATGAATGGCCAATTAGTCCCTTTAAAACTGAATAACGTTAAATTAGGACACCATGAAACCAAGGTCTCATTTAAGCTGAATGCCGTGCCCAAACAACTTGAAAGTATGGATATAGTGATCAAGGCTTTTGCTCATGGAAAAAACCACCATAATATCCTACTTATTTCCTCAACAAGCGCTAAGCAAAAAGTGATTCTCTCATCTAAAAACAACTATTCATCTAAGTTACAATTTACGCCATCCACTAACACTGTGAAGTAAGTGTCCAGCAAAACCCAGCTACCCCCTAACATTTACTTACCTGATGAGTAACGACTACAACATTAGGTAAGTAGCCAAAACACTCAAGTATCCATTAACCTGTCTACTAATCAAACAGCTATTCCACACCTCTACTTTATTTCGTAGCTTTACGTATTTTATTTACACACCAGTCAGTTAGACTAGCCTCGACCAAAAGTCAGCTAATTACTAGTGGTGCACTACAATAGATATGTGTCATCTCATATACCCAGTAGATGGGGTATGCTGTAGTGATTAACACTTTCATTTCTTAACAAAAGATAGTTTGCAGTGAATACTACACCTTCCAACATTCTGGTTATCAACTGTGGCAGTTCCTCCATTAAGTTTGCCGTCATCAACCCTGCTTCTGAGCAAGCGCTTATTACTGGCATTGCAGAACGACTAGGTGAGGCTGGCGCTCAACTAGTGTGGCGAGGCAGCCAACAAAAAAACACAACCGCCCTAGAAACTGCCGATCATGACTTGGCAATGCAAGCCATCTTAACGCTTTTGGCTGAACAGCAATTAGCCGACACGTTAATTGCCATTGGCCATCGAGTAGTACATGGTGGCGAAGCGTTTACTCACTCCACGTTAATTAACAAAGCAGTTAAACAGGCCATCGCTGATTGCCAGTCACTCGCCCCATTACACAACCCAGCTAACTTATTGGGCATAACCATTACCGAAAAATATTTTAGTCAATTACCTCAAGTGGCTGTGTTTGATACTGCTTTTCATCAGACCATGCCAGCCAAAGCCTATTTATATGCTATCCCCTATCGTTTTTATAAAGAAAAAAGTGTGCGTCGCTATGGCTTTCATGGCACCAGTTACCGTTATGTAGCTGAAACAGCTTGCCAACAGTTAGGTATTGATTACCAACACAGCCAATTACTCTGTGCCCATTTAGGTAATGGATGTAGTGCAGTAGCAGTGAGTAACGGCCAAGCTGTAGATACCACAATGGGATTAACGCCTTTGGAAGGCTTAGTGATGGGAACACGCAGTGGCAACTTGGACCCCAATTTATTCTCTTTTTTAGCCGATGAATATGGCTATAGCCTGGAAGACACTAGTCGCATTCTTAACAAAGAAAGTGGCTTACTCGGTCTTTCTGAACTCAGCAATGACATGCGCACCCTTGAAGAAGCAGCCAACCAAGGCAACCAACAAGCCCAGTTGGCCATTTCAGTTTTTTGTTATCAATTAGCCAAAACTTTAGGTGGCTTAGCCACAGCCCTTCCCCGCCTTGATGGCTTAGTCTTCACTGGTGGTATTGGTGAAAATTCATCTTTTGTTAGACAGCAAGTTATCAAGCAACTGGCTATTCTTGGGTTTACATTAGATGAACAAGCTAATCAGCAACATGGCAATAAACAAGGGGTCATTACTCAACCAGGATCAACTTGCGCGTTAGTGGTAAAAACCGATGAAGAGTTAATGATTGCCAGAGATACCGCCAGCCTGGTTAACCAAGCCCCTGCAACTCCTAATCACTGAGGTGAACAATGCATACATTTTACATTGCCCCGACTAGTTTTGGTGTTGGCCTCACTTCAGTTGCCCTTGGTTTAGTGCGCGCACTAGATAGTGTTGGATTAAGAGTCAGTTTTTGCAAACCCATTGCTCAGCAACATGCTTCTGATCAAGGGCCAGAACGCTCTACTCAAATGATACAACAAGTGATGGGATTTACTCCTCCCCCACCTATTTCGTTAGAGCGAGTAGAAGACCTATTAGGCGACAATAAGCGTGATATGCTGATGGAAGAAATTGTCGAGCAGTTTGATCGTGCCGCTATTGATGCAGATGTAGTCATTGTTGAAGGCTTAGTACCAACCCGAGCTGCCCCCTATGTGACTGGTTTAAATGGTGATATTGCTAAAACACTGGATGCTGATGTTATCTTGGTTGCCTCTGGCCAAGAGGATAGCCTGTCTGAAGTAGCAGATAAATTAGAAATTACCGCTGATAACTTTGGTGGTATCCAGCACCGAAAAGTAATTGGCTATATCATCAATAAACTATCCCTTGAGCAGGTTCAACAAATAGAAGACAGTAGCAGTGAAGTATTTGACAAACTGCCAGAGTTTCGTCGTAAGCAATTTCACCCGATAGGTTACATTCCCTGGAATGAGGACATGTCCTCTCCTCGCACCAAAGAAATTGCCGACCTGCTACAAACCCAAATTCTTTATAAGGGTGATATCGAGCAGCGACGAGTGACGGGTAAAGTGCTCTGTGCCAGAACCGCTGCTAATATTTGTCATTTACTCAAACCAGGTAAGCTCATTATTTGCCCAGGAGACAGAGATGATATCATCCTAGCAACCTGTATGGCTGCTAGTAATGGCGTACCACTTGCCGGGTTATTGCTTACCAACGGTATTGAGCCCCATGAGCAAATAATGAACTTATGCAAAAAAAATGTTCAGCAACATGGGCTACCTATTTTACTGACTCAGCTCAATTCTTATAACACGGCAACTACCTTAGACCGGCTAAATAATGAAGTGCCTATCGATGATAGAGAACGTATTGAACTGGTAATGAATTCAGTAGCTGACAAACTCAATGGCGAATGGCTTAAAGAGCGCTGTGGAACTGAAGTAGAAATTCGTATGTCGCCCCCCGCCTTCCGCTATCAGCTGATTAAACGGGCCAACCAGGCTAAAAAACGCATTGTGCTACCCGAAGGTAATGAGCCAAGAACCGTACGTGCTGCATCCATTTGTCACGAGCGTGGTATCGCAGAATGTATTTTACTGGGCAAAACAGACGAAATACATCAAGTGGCGCAAGACCAAGGCTTTCAGCTACCTGAAAGCATCATCATTATGGAGCCTGATATCGTCCGGGGCCGTTATATTTCTCCAATGGTTGAGCTACGAAAACATAAAGGGCTAAATGCCCCTATGGCTGAAGCCCAGTTGGAAGATAATGTCGTATTAGGCACCATGATGTTAGCCCAAGGCGAAGTCGATGGTCTGGTATCAGGTGCTGTACATACTACCGCCAATACAATCCGCCCAGCATTCCAGTTAATTAAAACCCACCCTGATGCAAAACTGGTGTCCTCTATCTTTTTTATGCTGCTACCAGAACAGGTCTTAGTATACGGCGACTGTGCAGTAAACCCAGACCCTAATGCCGAAGAGCTGGCTGATATTGCTATCCAAAGTGCTGACTCCGCAGCCGCTTTTGGCATCCTCCCTAAAGTCGCAATGATTAGCTATAGCACCGGCAGTTCAGGCACAGGAAGTGACGTGGAAAAAGTGCGCGAAGCCACCAAAATAGCACAACAAAAACGGCCTGATTTATTAATAGACGGTCCGCTACAATACGATGCTGCCGCCATTGAAAATGTCGCCAAGAAAAAAGCACCCAACAGCCCAGTCGCAGGTAAAGCGACAGTATTCGTATTCCCCGACCTTAATACCGGTAATACGACATATAAAGCTGTTCAGCGCAGCGCCGACGTGATTAGTGTAGGCCCTATGTTGCAAGGCTTGCGTAAACCCGTCAATGACTTGTCCCGAGGCGCTTTAGTCGATGACATCGTCTACACCATCGCCCTCACGGCTATTCAAGCAGATCAGTTTAGTAGTCGGAAGTAAACTCTTTCACTCCTGTCGCCGAACTTAGCGGGTATGGGGTGACAGGATGTTCTGTAGCTAAGCTTTTTAGCTCTTGATGGACCAGAGATGGTACTTCAAGAGCGGCGGAAGAATGCCCTGTTACTTCATATTTATTCTCCAGTACCCTTTCGCGCTCGCCCTTCTAGTCACCTAATATTCACTCTCTTTAAGCAAAGTGCTATTTTACTGTCATAATTTAATATACCCACTGCGAATGGCTTTTAGGGGCGGCCGTCAAGCTACGAAGCCTCATGAGCCTATAAATAATAGGTGATTGAGGTGAGGAGTGATGACAACAAACCCTAAAAATCATACGCGAAGGGTATAAGCAGTAACCTAATAGGATGTACCTTTCATATGCTTAAAAAACTGCCTCCACCGATAAAAGGCTGCATTGCCTGCTTAATGCTGGCTTTAAATACCATCATACTCAGCTGCCCATTACTTATCATTGCTCTATTAAAGCTTTTAATCCCTATCAAAGCGTGGCAACAAGCCTGTGCCAAAATATTAATCAAAATAGCCGAACTATGGATGTGTATAAACAGCTTATGGATGAAACTGACCCAACAACTTAAGTTAGATGTAAAAGGCTTAAGTAGCCTAAAAAAAGATGGCTGGTATCTAGTGACCAGTAATCATCAGTCCTGGGCAGATATCACCTTATTACAACATATCCTTAATCGTCGTATCCCCATGCTTAAATTCTTTATCAAACAAGAACTCATCTGGATACCTGTTATTGGTCTATGCTGGTGGGCATTAGACTTTCCCTTTATGAAACGATACAGCAAAGCCTATTTAGAAAAACACCCAGAAAAAAAAGGTCAAGACCTAGCCACCACCCGCAAAGCCTGCGAAAAATTCAAAGAAACCCCAGTCGCCGTGTTTAACTTTATAGAAGGCACCCGCTTTACCGATGAAAAACACCGTGCCCAGCAATCCCCTTTTAATCACTTATTAAAACCCAAAGCCGGCGGCATCGGCTTCGTCCTTGGCGCCATGGGTGATCAACTAAAAAGCTTATTAGATATCACCATCTACTACCCAGAAAAACAACTCAGCTACTGGGACTTCCTCTGCGGAAAAATCAATGACGTTGCTATTCGAATAGAGAAAATCGAAATTCCCAAAGAACTTCTTAATAAAGATTATATTAATGACGGCCAATTTCGCGAGCAGTTTCAATTATGGGTAACCGAATTGTGGGAGAAAAAAGATCAGTTGTTGGGGGAGTTGAGTAAGCAGAAAACAGTTGTTAGCTAAACTCCACTCCCTAAGTTAAAAAAACTATTAATTACTTCCTTTTAAATTATAGCAAAAAGTGAAGCTTATAAGAAAAAGCCAGCCAAGCTGGCCTTTTCTTGTTAGTTACTCATTTAATTCGGCAATTAAAAGTTCAAGTCCAATATTGCCATTAACATATTCCTTAAAAACTGCTTGTTTAGAAACCGGTGGCATGTAAAAGCCAATATAATCTAGTCGATCAAAAGTCACAGGCTTATTTTCCAATGTCGTTAGCTTTTGTTGATTAATTTCAGCTACACCTACTGGGCTGATAATATTTTTTTCATCATTATAACCAACCAACATGACATAGTATGGACCTTCTGCCGTATCAGGTAAATATTGGTAACTACCTTGAAACTTAGGTAAATCCATAGCTATCTTTATAGGGCCTGTTGCAGTTATTCCTGCCGGCTGCAACTGATATACCCAGCTGGGACCAGTTAACGGGTGGATTGGTCTGACAATGCCATTGCCTGGAACAAATTGAGTATGAATACGTCGTTCCTGATTTTCAGGGAAAATGAGTTGACCATTACCAAGATCAAAGTTTAGGGCTCCTTGTGCCAAAGATATCTTCGACTTTCCATAAGGAATATATTGATAAGGAATCGAAGGTTGTAAGCTAGGCACTTGTAACAATTTAAGTTGATTTCTTCGCCCCTCTTCAATGCTAACAGGTATATCAACCGAACCTAAAGTTTGGACTTTATGATTAGGGTTTACAACAAGTGTATAACGACCACCTTTAATAGCTAGTGTAGCAGTATCACCAAAACCAAAAGCAAAGGCACCATCCTTATTTGTAAGGGTTTTACGACCTAATTCTTTGATTAGTACTTCAACACCAGCCTGGCTTTTCCCTATTGCATTGACAACACCACCTTCAATAAAGGTAGGGAGTGAACGGGTAAAGAAAGTACTACGATAAAGCTCTTCACCTTTATACTTTACTGTTACAAACACCTGAGCATTGTAGCTTAAGGTTTCTTTACTATAGAAAGCTAAAGCATGTTTTCCTGGTAAAGAACTGGGTTGATAACTAACAGGGGCCTGATCTAAATCGACGCGCTTTAGTTGTTGACCTTTGGCAAATAAAAATTGTACATCCTTATCACTTTTATGCAGGTTATTGGTATTAATGTAGGTTAATCCATGTGCTGTTTGCCTAACCTCAATACTAATATCCTTATTCTTGATAGGCTGGTTAAACTGTAAGCTTATAAAGCTATCTGGTTCGATATGTTTAGCACCATTCTGAGGTGTAATCTGGCTTATAGATAGCGGTGCTACACTTTGGCTAACAGCATTAATAGTCCCCACTAACTCACCTATAACTGTATTGCTTGAGTGTTTTGCCGTTACAGTTAATCGATACTGGCCTACATTTTCAAGTTCAGGAATTGCAATTGAAAGCAATGCTCCTTCTTGAGTAATACCCAACAACCGTTGTTGACCATTAGCGTCAGTTAGTTGGGCGGTATATTCTTCAGAGTTGCTGCTATTAGTTACAGCGGCAAGAACAGTTAGCTGATCAGTTTCTCCTATTATCCATTGATATGGAAAACTAGGAGACACCCACTGCATGTTTAGCGGATTATTGGCTTTGAAAAGGATAGTTTTCTTGTCTTTATAGCCAGAGGCGTCCTTTGCTTCCAAACTAACTCTAAAAGGCTCATTTGCTGGAAGCTGAATTAAAGATTCAAATAAAAACCGGTTATCCCCAGCTGGTAATAAAGCAACAGGATTGCCATTAATGGTAAAGCTGCGGATATTATTATCAGTGACTTCTCCAGCTAATAAATACCGTTCCGTATTCACAATATTAACTGAAGAACCTGACTTTAATGTTGCAGGAAGAATAATCGTTGGTTCAGTGAAATCTTGGAACAACGTAATAATTTCAGTACTAGATAAGCCCAGCGCATCAGTAACAAGTAATTGATATTCCACTTTTTCCTGTTCAGGGACAGTAACCTGCTGTCTAAATAAATACTCATCACCTGTTACTTTGGTTAATTGAATAGGATCATTACTGTTTAATGTTGCAGTTAAACCACCAACTTTACTCGTTATTCGACCATACAAAGTAACCTTATTGTCTGTGATAAAGCTGCTTTTTCCAGGTGATAACAGGTTTATCTTAGGAGGTAAAATACCACTTAAATCATCAGGCTGATACTTATAAGTTATAGTCTGGTTGATGCTTTGAGCTGCAGTAACAATATTGAGATCTAAGGCATTATAACCATGATTTAATTGTAAGGTTGTAGAGAATTGAACTGTATTTGGCTTTATACCTGTAACTAATGCTAATTGTTTGCCTGCTAATTGTGCCGTTATTTGGTTTAAGTCAGTTATACTGGTTTCAAAATAACCGGTAATGCCTACTTCTTTATTATTAAGAATACTTCCAGATTCAGGGGAAATATTACCCAGCTTAAGCATGGATTGAAAGCTAAAAGCTAACTGCACTGAAGATTGATTGTCTTTATTATCTTTTGCCCATAAAGTAAATTCATTAAGTCCAGGTTGAAGAGGTAGCTCTAAGTTAAAGACACCGTTTTCATCCAGTTCTGGGTATATTTGGGTGTCATGGTTATTATGTTTTACCAGCCAAACTGATTTAACCCCACTACCTGAATCTGTCACCTTGCCTGCAATCGTTATGATGGATGTATTAACTGTACGCTCGGTAGCCCCAGTAAGCTCAATAATAGGTACTATGCTATCAGGAAAATCATTGGGATCTCTTGGATTGGTACCTGCTGCTATTTCATCCTCATTAGTAACATTATCCCCATCAATATCATTATCTTTTCCATCAAAAACACCATCATTATCCATATCTTGTGGTATATCATTGGGGTTATAAGGGTCACTTCCTGCTAGTATCTCATCATCATTGGTTATATTATCACCATCAACATCAGAGTCTTTACCATCATAAATACCATCGTTGTCTAAGTCACAAATACTGCCAAAGTCCAAATTTTTTAAAGCATTTGCTCGGTAGTGGACGCCACTACTGGTTTTTACCCGAATATAACTGGCAGCGACAGCACCATAAATATGACTATTAAAATTAATTGGAACAGTGCCTCGTGCATAAACAAAGCCACTGGTTCCTGACTCGCTGGAAAAGTTAATGGAGTCCCAGCCTATAATTAATAGATTTTCCGGCTTACCCCAATAGTTTAGCGATGCTTTAGAACCAACATTCAAGGTATTTTTGACAAATAGCCTTACAGTACCTTCTCCTTTCACTTCCAGTTTACTGCTTGAGCCAAAGCTAAGATTTTCTACCCAGTAATCACCAGGTTTCATAATAAGTTTGGAACTACCATTAACCGTTAACTTTTTAATCCGTGCAATATCATTAGCTGGCTCAAAATAAAGCTCATTATAATAGGTTGCATTAATTTCACCGTAGTCATTTCGTTTAAAGGTATATTTTGCACTATTTGAAAGCCTTTGATAGGAATCACTGGATGAATACTGAAAATCGGCTAGTGGCAAAGAAACTGATGGTTGGCCGTCGACATTACACCAGCCATGATAACAGTTGTAATAAACTGACCAGCCGCTTCCTGTTACCGAGCTAGCATGTAGTGTGGTTGAACTAGGGTCAGTAACCCGGGCATTTAACCAAAACTCAATTGGTCCGGCCGTATGAGACTGAACCCCATTCGCGAATGCAGCTAAACACTGGTTTTGGTAGGGCTTGGCATCTGCTATTAAAGCGCTTCGGCGTACTCGGTGCTGAGGTGCAAACCGGGGTAATACTTCTAAGTCTTCAGGCGCAGTATTAATTACTTCTGCATGACAAGGCACTGAGTTGCAATCAGAGGCTTTTACCTCATCAGAATTTGATGAACTGTGAGGAGAAGATAAACTATTAGAGTGAACTGTCATTGAAGCTAATAACATTAAGCTTAAAAAACCACCCAATAGATGGTAAAACTGTTTATTTTTCATCTGTCTTATTACCACTAAAAACTACCACCAATCGGGTATTAGCAAAAATGTGTAACTATATGCTGAAGCGTACAGTCGAACAAGGGGCCATATGTTTTATCACCTGATTAAAAGAAATCAAATGGTGCCAAGCTCATGAGAAACCACTAGCTATAAATGATATTGTCTGTACTAGCTCTTGAACAACTTTTAAGTTGCCATTAAGCATTGCATATAAATTAGACATAATTGCTTATTTTATTTCTTGAGTATAGTTGTTAAACTTTGCCATCGGCTTTTAGTTCTTCGTAGGTTTTGGCTCCAGCAGCACGTAATATGCAAGCAATTTCTTTATATTCTTGTTCATCAGCATCATCATTTCTTAATGCGCAGTCTAGAGCTGTAATTTCTAATTCTTTATTATATGCATTAACATTGACGTTGTGCTGCAATAAAATTTTAACTAAATGTATATCTCCATCATTAGAAGCGTCAATTATATACGAGTATATATTGCTTTTATCTAGTTTAGTCGTAATATCTAGTCCTTTACTTATCATTAATCTAAATACACTATTTCTTTCTTTTATCAGCTCAGGGTAATTTCGAGTTAAGTCAAATTTCAAGACTGCATATCCAGCTATAGGGTCGCCAAATTTGCTAACAGAGTTTACATCTGCTCCATTTTTTATAATATCAGCTGCCAAATTAAACTTATTACCTATAAGCATATGGTAGAGAATGTTTCTTTTATTATTATCAATATAATTTACATTTGCATTATATTTGCACAGCAGTTTAACAATTTTCTCTTGATCATACTCTGTAGCTACTATCAAACCATTTACCGTATTACCAGAAACATCTTGTTGTTCAGTGTTTACGTCAATGCCATTATCTAAAAAAAACTTAACTATATCATACTGACCGTGTTTTATTGCATGAAAAAATGCAGTATAACCATGAACAATAATGTTAGGGTTAACTCCTTTTTTAAAAAGCTTTTCTACATCAGAAAAGTTTCCTTCTTTTGACGACTTTGCTAACTCAAACTCATTAGCTGTATAGTTTTCACCTTCCAGCTGAGGATAAAACTTTTCACTTCTAACATTTCCATCTTCACAAATAAAACGTTCACGCTCATGGAATCCAGTATATTCATCACAGCCATCAGGGTGAAAAGCAACTAAAGTAAAATTGTTTGCTTTTGATGTTTTTAAAATATCCAACAATAAAAATACACTTTCGTATGATATGCAATATATTTCAATGTTAAACTTCTTTTTATGACTCAATGCTCGTATAGAGCTTATTTCATCATATAAAAACAATGAGTAGAACCTTTCATTCGACTCTTGATTTTCACATAACACAGTTGACAAATTATTCAGGCTTTCCTGGCTAAATCCCTCACTCAGTTTTTCCCACGCAGACCTAATACATTTAAAAATTTTAGTTCTTTTTAATTCATATTCAAGTTCAACAATAATCATTTTATCCACCTACTCCGGAACAGGAATGAAATTTACAAGCTCATTAGCAATATTTTTCTTTCCTTCCTTAGGCAAGCTTGTTGCTTTTAGTGACTCAAAAATCTCAAGCCATGCTGCTTCTGGTTTATTTGCTTTTAATGGGTTAATTGACTTCGCAGATACTTTTAAATACTCATCCCATGCTTCTGAAGTGTAGCTGGATTTATATTTAACCCCAAACTGCTCGGTAATATTTATTTTTTTCGGCTGTGAAGTTATAAAGGCTTCTACCTTGTTAGGAAGATTTTTTTTATCAATACCATATACTGTTTCTACTTCTCCTTTTTTCCCCTTTTTTTTCTTTCGCGTATACTCAAAATCTTGAACTACCCACTTTATTTTGTCTTTAATGTTATTTAAACCAGCATACGTTCTATCTAAAGTGAGCTGCCTTAAAGTATTTCCTCCTGTTTTGCTACACTCAACTCCCTTTATTTTTCCTGTCTTATTGTTTTTTTCATACTCATTGAATTCATTTGTTAACTTTACATATAAAAAGTTCCAGGTGGTGCTAAAGGAGCTACACATAAGCATAGACTTTACTTCGATCCATTTTTGGATTCCATTATCTTCTACAATAATATCAACTTCTCTATCTAGCTCTACTTCTACATTACCAAATACATTTGCAATTAATTTATTATTTTTCTCCACCGCAATCAGCTTGAAATTAGAAGCGAGGTAGCCTGCCACAACAGCGAGTTGAAATTGTGCGGCAGGAATATCATTAAAGTTGCCTACCGCAGGCTTAACGCCAGGTTTGCTTTTATCTTTGTCGCGTATTGCATTATTATAGCTATATGATCGTGACATTAATGTATATATACCTTTTAATAATTCCTCATTGACAGGCTTATTTTTAAATAATTTGTATTGAATAAACGCAATTATACCAATCATTTTATAGGTCGAAATTCTTTGTCCTTCAAATCCTTTTAGTAAGTTCATCATATGGTCAGAACCCACCCCTGCTTTCATGAAAAATGCAGCTCTCCAAAATTGAGGCTTAAGGAATATTTTTCGTATCTCTAATTTTCTCTTGATACTACCCTTGCTTTTTAAGTAGTCACGTATTTGAACAAAAATATCACCTATAATGTGATCACTAATATTCAAATCTTTTTTTAGTGCTTCAAATATTCTGAATCTCTTAAGCAAGCGTTTAACTGGTATCTTCAAACCTTTTACATCCGTTCTTGCATAGGCTTTAGGTACCACTGTATCAATTATGTTTATATACCATGGCATATGTAATTGGCTTGTGTCCCCCTGATAGCTCAATGCTTGTTCAAATCCTCCTTCTGTATACATAGCAAATAAGTCGATCCAAGCCATTAAGTGTTCACTGTTTTGGATAGTAGCTATAAATGACTTGAATTCTTCTTCATGCTCATCAATTAGCACTATTGCATCAGCCAAAAAGGCCATAAAAGCAGCAACATCTTGTAAGTCATCAAAACTACGTTTATCCCAACAACGTTTGGCAAGTTTTCCAATCGTTCCGGCTAATGCTTTGATAAACGGTGAGTTGGGATCGATTCGATCAAATAGTTTATTAAGTCCTTTAGATACCAATTTAAAGGGCTTGGTGACTGGTAAGGGGATAATGGAAATTGTTCCCAGTGCCCCAGTCAGTAGTTTGGTAGCTTCAAATTTAGGATCGTCAGTTGCCAGGTAGTATATTTGTTTACCTAATTCGGCAATATCTTCATAGGGCACAACCCAAGATAAGGCTTCTTTACCCCACTCTACGGCAGTTTCTGCCCAAGACTTCCAGTCCACATCCCAAAATGCATAAGCAGGTGTAAATACTGAACTTAAAGGTAAATTGACAGGTGTATTATTATAACCCACTGCATTGACAGTAGCCCCATGCATATTAGCGCTGGCAGTTAAGGTGTCACTAAATAATTGACTGGAAACCACCCCTAAATACTGTTCGGCTTGCTTAGAAACAACAGCCACTTTAACTAATCTAAGGTTGCTACCAGTGGGTTGTTGGTTTAATACCCCTGTACTGCTGATGTCGATTTGAGTCGTACCGTTTTGACCAATCGTGACTTCCATTTGTTGTTGGCCATTAGGTAGTTGTGCCAAAGCAGGAGCATTTAAGTTATACCAACGGAATCCACTGATTTGCCCTTTAAACCGTTTACCTAGCACTAATGCACGACTACTGCCGTAGCTGATATCACCTTCCGCTTGAGTTTCAAAACGTTGACCATTAACCAGCAAGGTCAGTTGGTTATTTTCATAACGGGCAACAACAGTAGCCCATTGATTTAGAGATAATACATCGCTGGTTAAGTGATAAATACCATTACTGGTGGTGACTTGATAGCGTAGCTTGCCTTCACTGGTCAGTAACAGCTTTTGACCAACGCCTAACTTAACAATTTCACCACTGTTCGCGGTGGGTTTAATCGCTAAACGAAAGCCTACATTTTGGTTTAAGGCTAAGTGTTCAGCATCTGACACCAGCAGTTTACTTTCTACGTTGTCTTCACCTTCAACAACACCAAAGCGATAACTAAAGCCAGCACTTAATGGGTGGTCTTTGACTAAATCGACGTTGGTCAATTCAGCTTCAAATAACCCAGTTTCATCTTTAACCTGATCCCTCCAGCGTTCATTCATTAAAAAAGCAGCCACAGGTGCAATGGCGGGTTCTGCTTCGCTACCTAATTTAACCGGCAGTTTCTCACCCGGCTGACCTTTTAAGGTAATAGTGGTTGAGGTAGGGTAACTAAGATCAAGCTGATTATTTGTAAAGGTAGTGAGTGTAAAGGTGGCATCGGTTGTTTGATCACCCACAATAACTGCATTACCAACATTTAAATGTGCTTTAACAGCAAGTGGTTGCACTGTCACTTCCTGGCTGGAAGAGTAGGTAATACCTGTGGTAGCAACTACTTTGCCTTTTTTATACTGAAAGCCAGTATGCCATAAGACAGAAGCTTTACCTTGGTTGTTAGTGATGACCTCATTATTAACTAATCGTCCGACATTACTAATAACGGAAATTGGTACATTGGCTAAGGTTTTACCTAAGCCGGTGGCGGTTACTTCAATAGTTTCCAGTGCATTTGGTCTAACCAGGCTAGGCGCTTTAATCGCTAAATCGATTGGATGAATAGTAATGGGCTCAGTACGAACAGCCTCACCAGACTTAATTGTTAAATCAAAGGTGCCATCTAATAAACTCCCTTTTAACGTGGCAGTGGCATAACCACGTTCATCCGTACTGTTATCTTGCTCAGTAATATACACATCACCTGCAATTGACCAGTCAATCGGGGTGTGTTCCGCGACAATATTATCGTGTTTATCAAACACCCGCACTTTAACTTTGGTTTCTCCCACCTGCTCAATAAAGGCGTTGTTTTCTACTTGATATTCAATGCGGTGAGGTTTACCAGGGAGCACTTCAACTGTAGTGAACTTGGCCGTATCTTCCGTTAAGCCTAGGGTTTTAACTGCCACAATCCCTTTAGCACCAGCGGTTGGAGGCATCGTGAGTGTATTACGGAAATAACCTGTATCATTTTGAGTAGCGGGTTTAGCCATACGTCCTGCGCCGTCTACTTCCCATTCAATAGTAGCGGGATCATTGCCTTCCGCATTATACCCCATGACCACTGCCCCTAGAGGTACAACCGGATCATCGGCGGTGACGACATAAGTACCATCCTCTCGCCAGTTTTGGTCATTACCAACAATGGGGCTACCAATAGCAAGATTGGTAAACGCATACTCCCACAAAATATTACTGGCATCATTATTCAGAAACAGTCGTAGGGTTAGATAATCTTCAGGTTCGATTTCAGAAAGGTGTTCGATATTGTTAAAGACAATGGTTTGTTCGCTGCCTTCTCGTTTTACTTCAAAGCCATATTCCTGCTCACCCATGGCGAGGACAAACTCTCGTTTGCCGTCGATGGTTTCCAGTTGATTAAAGGCTGGGCTGATTAAATCGAAGGCCACTTCTAAGGCATTGTCACTACCACTAATGACGGGTATTTTTTCCCCGTAGATATTAACGGTTTTATCGTCCCCCGTTTTACGGCGAATGGCGTCTATTTCTAAATCATAAACAGAGAACTGTAACTCAGGACGATAGACCCAATGATAGATAGGCTCAAACTCGTCTTCTTTATCTATTGCTTTAAGATGGGCTTTTCGAACAAGTGTATTTTTCTCATCATAAAGCTGTACTTGTAAAGGTACATAGGTTTTTGGGCGGTATTTTAATACCCCATCATGATCAGGGTTGCTAGAAAAGTCATTTTCCCGATCAATTGGGCTACCATTAACCTGAAAATAGTAATGAAAGTTACCGGCATTTCCCTCGGTAAACTTGACCACCTGCAAACGACGGCCAGGGTCTATTGCAATTTCATGAATTTGACTAGCGGCTAATGGATCGTTACTTTTGCTGGGGTCTTGCACAATTTTGGCTAAACGTGCCGTATAACCACGACCTTCCAATTCGGCAGGCAGCGGCCGTCCATCATTGTCTAACCATTCCGTGTGTACTTCAATAATATAGTCACTGGTTAAGGCTGTCCCTTCATTGCCGATATTATGACGCTTCGCATCGCTATTGGCTTTAATCCCTTGTGGTTGGTAACGACGTGTAGCCCATACTTTTAAATTAGGCGGTGATAGTATAATGGTGGGTACAGGTGATGTTATATTACCTCCAGCTTGGGTGCCTCCCAGGGTGGTTAATGCGGTACCGATATAACCGGTAGCCCGGTTAATGGCGATTACCCGAATGGGCTCACCTGTACGTAAATGATCTGCCTTACGTTCAAATAAAGCAGGATTCATTTTATTCTTGGCTTGCCAGTCACTCCAGTCATCATAAGCTTGGCGCTTAAAACTAAATACATCTTCTGGACTGCGCACCATCATTTGATAGAAGAAGCTATTATTTTTACTCACACCAGTATCATAGCTATTAGCTTCATTTTCGCTGAGCCCAACCCGTTCAGTTATTAATTCGCCTGTAGACTCACGAAACACATAAATATCAGTATTGGCTAAGTCTTCCTTGTTTATGGTTTTTAACAAACCCTGAGGAGTAGCATGGGCTTGTGTATCAATCAGTTTGGTAAAGTTAGGTTGATGATCACTACGAGGTGAGCCAGATAAAGAAATACCTTGTAAATCGCCTGCTTCATCCTTAATAAATTGACCATCTTCAGGATTAATCTTACCACGCTCCACAATATCATCTGTACCATCACCGTCATAATCCAAAGTTGGTTGTAGCATTAATACTTCTGGGCTAGCCTCTGCACTATAAGTAGTTTTATCTTCGGTGATTTCTACATTATTAAAAACTACCTGCCCACTAATTAAATGCACACCAACAGGTATGTCAATTCGCTGTACATTTTCAGGAGAAGCAATTACCAACCCTCTTACGTAATTCCATGCAGCAATGGCAGCTAGATCGTAGCCTGGCGGCCAAGCTCCCATTCCCATACAACGATCAACCGACAGCCGTTGTAGATAATAAGGGACTGTTGGCTTGCCCCGTGGGTTAAAGTTATTATAGTAAAGACGAATATGTGAATAGATCGTTGGCGTATAGTTAAATCCAGGACAAGGAGATAAACGATAAGTACTGGCATAGCGGCCATTTTCGTCTGTTACACCAAAACCATTGACATAACCTGTAATACTTTCAATGGATACCCCAGGAATAGGCGCAAAAAAGTTCTGCATTTTTCCATTGTAAGCATTTCCTTTATATTCTGAGCTATCTTCTACTTCATCACCAACTTTTTTAGTACCAAATGCAGTGAGATATCCAATCCGATTTTGGCTTTGATAAAGAATTTCACCATCTTCCGCTACTAATAAAGATTGAATGCTGTCCTCAATTGCTGGATATTTAATCAGATCTACTGGAAACGATTTAATAGCTAACTGTTCACCATCAGTTGTAGCACGGTGTTGTAAACCTGGTATAGCAACTACTTTTGTATCAACAGGTAATTGAGGCAGCTTTTGAATAGGCTGATTTAATGCAGAGTTAAGGGAGTTATTTTCACGGAAACTGTTGTATTGATCAATGGTTAATAAATCAACTTGATCTTCATAAATACGTTTGAGTTGTTGATACTGCTCAATATAAGACCTATAGGCATCACCAGCAATCACTAGAGATTTAAATGCACGTACTCCACTAACAGGTATGCGCGAATGCCCTCCTGCTTGATTATACTCAGCCCATAGAGGATATCCATCATCATCTTTTATGATGGCTCTGGCAAATACATGGCCGGTATGAATCCCTTGTTCAAATCCATCGGGGTTTAACCCATAAGCAGGGATTTGTGAAAGGCCAAATATGACCGCTGCCAAACTGAATAACCGCTTTAACAACATTGATTACTGCCTTTTCTTTACCACATAAGCCAGCAAGAAATAACTTGTACAACCTATAGTTAACCAAACAAACTATTTCCTACTGCCCCTGCAAATCCCGAAAAAAAAAATTAAATATAGCCAAAGCGAATGACTTTTAGGGGCGGCCGTCAAGCGAAGAGTTCCAGTAGCTCTTTTATGTAAATTAAAGTAGCTACCGCAAGTCTTGCTGTTTCAGACTTGCCCCCATGAGTTTATGTTTAAATAAATGATTGGGGTGATGAGTGACGACAACAAACCCTAAAAATCATTCGCAAAGGGTATAACTATAAGTATTCAACTTTAAGATCTTTTACAGCCTCTTCCGATGCTGTCTTGACTGCTTGCTTTAATTGCAATGGTGCCAGTATCTTTCTAATTTCATCACTAACGGCAACCAATGTTTTAGCTGGTGTTTTTATTTCAGCTACTACTTCCAGCCGATACAAATTACCGTTTACTACTGTTACTGGTGACAACTGACCTTGTGCCGTACCCTCTAATAATTTTTTTATCCCATCACTAATCAATGCAGGATTGACTTCAGCAGTTTGGATACTCGCAATTATATTTTGCTTCTTTAACTCTGCAACAGCCTCTTGCCAATTACTATTTTGACTTATCTCACTAAATAGTTCAGACGCCTCTGTTAGTTTGTTAGCTGGTAAATTAATAGTTTTAATTAAGCGATAACGTTTTCTTGTAATACCACCGAATTTTTCAGGGTGTTTTTGGTAGTAGTCTTGAATCATTTGATCAGTAACAGGTTCAACTTTAGCATTATCAGCCAAATATTGACGTACCAACAACTCTTCTCGATAGGCCTTTACTTTTAGCTCTAAAGCTGTTTTTTCATCAACAGAAAGTGCTGCAGATGCTTGCTGAGCCATCGCTTTAGATACGACTAAACTTTCTAATAGCTTTACACCAATCTGATCATACATAACTGCCAGCGTACTAGAACCAACGGTTCTTTCAGTGACAAAATCCAACTCTTGTTGGGTTATAAACCAGTCGCCTACTTTGGCAATTTTTTGGTCATCATCAGCCGTATTAACTTCTTCTGTAGATTGATGTTGATGTTCATTTTGATTTAGAGAAACAGGATCGTTATCTGCCTGCTGTTTTTCACATGCAGTCAGTAATAGTAACAATGGGAAAAATAATGGTATGAGATATTTCATATTGTAGAATAACCTAGACTATACCCTTCTCGAATGATTTTTAGGGTTTGTTGTCGTCGCTCTTCACCCCAATCATTTATAAAAACATAAACTCATGGGGCTTCATCGCTTGACGGCCGCCCCTAAAAACCATTCGCTTTGGCTATATATTAATATTGCTGTGTCCGAGCGGCTCATAAATATGTCCCCTCTTCATCACGGAAAGTATTGCAAAAGGAAGAATTAGAACAATGGCATAATCCAACCTCTTCCTTGGGGACTGTCGCAAAAGTCATTTTTAGCTCCCTCTCCTTCTGGGAAAGGGGCTCACTAGCTACTGCATAGCGAGCGATAGCGTCCTTAATTTTTATAAGAGCGCTAGCTGGAACGGGATGAGGGTATCATTACCTTAAAGTAACCGCTACGCGGGCCCCCTCATCCTAACCTTCTCCCCCACAGGGGAGAAGGGATTTTGCTTTAAGTACCTCTGCCACACCCTCACATAAGGAAAGGATTATAAAGCCCTTATCAAATACTCAAATCAACCCTTGCTACTGGCTATTTTTTCAACTTTCACTTGTTTTAACAGTTTTTCATACTCTGCTTGTTTAGCTTGTGCCCGTAATTGATAACGGATATCCCCTTTTACTGCTTCAAAAGGTTGCTTAACAACTTGGGGAGCTTGCAACTGCTTTATAATGTGAAAACCAAAGGGAGTACGAATAGGTTTGGAAAATTCACCTTCTTTTAAACTAAAAGCCACCTTAGAAAATTCACTATCAATAGTTCCTTCTTTTATCCAGCCTAGCTCACCATTTTTTTCAGCAGATAGCCGATCTTCTGAATAGTTTTTAGCCAGTTCCTCAAAGTTTTCATTTGCCCTTAACTTGCTATATGCTTCATAAGCTTTGGTTTTTACTACACCAATTTCCTGTTCACTCATTTTCGGGCGAACCCTTAATAAAATATGAGCAACATTCACCCGTTTGCTCTGAAATTGATCAGGGTTACCTGCGTAATAATTACGCAATGCATCTTCACTTACAGTTTGATTAAGGTATTTTTCAAAATAACGGCTGATCAACATTTGCTTACGGAATTCGTTTAATTCAGCCGCAGTCAACTCATTATCTAAAAACTGACTATCTTCAATAGCCTTCGCCAGAGCCTCACGCTCCAGATACTGATCTAAAGCAGCCTCAACACGCTTTTCTGCTGTTGTTGGGATATGTTTATGCTTTAAATAAGCTTCAAACTGAGTTTTGCTGATATTTTCATCGGCTACTTTGGCAACAACTTGTTTTTTTTCCTGGCAGCCAGCTAATAATAAACTGGCTGACACTAAACCAACGACTACTACTTTCATTGAACTAAACGACTCCCCAATAAGCTATTTTTTAAACAGCTATACAACGAGTGAGCTGTAGATACAGCTCAAATAGAGACCATTGTAAACTACATCCTGTGAATTGTTTATCGATTTTTTGTATACTAATGCGCTCGTAACTCACTTTTTAAAGTTCTGTTTCATCATTTAGTATTTTTAAGGTAGTATAGGCAACACCACCATTTGCTTGGTTATATGTAGACTTGGCAGACATGTTAGAGATTTTAATCTTTGTGGCTGACGACAAGTCAACCTGTAAATTAAAATCTAAGTTTCTATGCTCACCTGACAAGCTATTAAAACTAAGCTGCCCATTAGAAAAAGATAATATACCATTAGTTCTTGGATACTTTCCTTCTTGATTAGCTTTTTCTAGGTTTCCTAAGTTAGTGCCATACCATAATCCATGTCTAAACTCACCATCCCTCATTAATCTAATAGCTGCTAAAGTCTCACCTAAATCATTCTGAAATTCCATGTCAACATTGGCCTTATCCCCCCAATAAGTACTATTGTTACTCTTTAATTCTAGCCTCCAATTTAAGTTAAATACATCAATAACACCAGCATAAAACGGGGTTTCAATTTTCTCACTTGCACTATAATGATAATAAAAAATACCTATATCTTTTGTTTGTTGAAAATTATTATTCCACTCAGGATGTGATGTATTATTCGCATCAGCCTCAGATAAATGACGATTTATATTCGCAGCAACTATTGACAGTAAGTATCCCGTATTAACCTTGCTCCCAAATGGATCAGTGTGCCCTTTCCCTTCCTCAATATCTGTTAAGCCATCATTATCACTATCTAATTCATTATCATACTCTAAAAAGTCTATATTTAATGAATCAAAGTACTCATATTCCCAGCTATCAGATATACCATCATTATCAGAATCAAATTTAGCCGGTATAATTAAATTATCTAATTCAACATATGCTCCCTTTCGCCAAGAAATAGCTTGCAACTCAAGCGTATGCTTTCCTGAACCAACATAGTAGTTTAGTAATTGTTGACTTAATAATTCTGTATTTCCCCAATAACCTACTGGCTTATTATCAACCAATACCACAAAAGATATTCCTAAGCTTTTCGTTAAACTCAACTGAATTTGTCCACCAACTGTTGAGTTGAAAGTTAATTTAATTTTTGAATCTTCCTGCTGCCCAACACCTGTTGCTTGAAGTTTTTTTCCACCAATAGTATTAGAAGTTTCAATTTTCCAATGACCAAATCCAGACTGCTTCATATAGAACTTTGAGTAATCTTTTGAATCAAAGTTAATAACTGTTGCTACTGTTGTCCCTATACTTTGCAAATATTCATTCAAGTTTGTTATGCCATTCTCATTAAAATCTTCATTAGCATCTTGCTCATTTGGTTTTAAACCATTAGCTACTTCCCATGTATCAGGCATACCATCATAGTCACTATCTTTATTAAAAGAGCTTGCTTGTAGTTCATCAACTACCGTCTTATCAGAGCCATTACTAATAATCTTGAGAGTAGTATATGCAACGCCTCCACTTGCTTGATTATATGTTGAAATGGCAGACATATTGCTTACTTTTATTCTTGTTACAGACTTCATATCGCTCTTAAGCTTAAAGTCTGAATTAAGATGCTCATTAACTTCTCGGGAAGGATAACTGTTAAAACTTAAACTATTTTCAGTAAAGCTTAAAACACCATTAGTTAAAAGTGCATAAGGACCATTAGTTTTTCCAATTTTTTGAGGAGCCTTTTGGAGTTTGCTTAAATTTGGGCCATACCAAATATGATGTTTGAAGCTATCATAGTGTAATATACGGATAGCAGCGACGGTTTCTCCTTCATTATTCTGAAACTCCAAGTCAACGTCAGCTTTGTCTTCCCAATATGTAGCATTACGACTTTCTAATTCTAGCTTCCAATTTATATTAAAGTCATTAATTATACCTGAATAAGTAGGTGTGTATACTTTTTCACTATTACTGAAATGATAATGAAAAATGCCTATGTCTTTAGTTTGCTGGAAATTTTTATTCCAATCTGGATGCTCGGTATTGTTTACATCAGCTTCAATTTTATGCTTATTTTTATTCGCTGCCACAATCGAAAGCAAATAACCTGAGTTAATAACTTTACCAAAAGGATTACTATTTGCCTTCGCCTCTTCAAGGTCGGTTATTCCATCATCATCACTATCAAGCTCACTATTATAATTAGTAAAGTTCGTGTCCAATGATTTAAAATATTCATATTCCCAACTATCCACTACTCCATCTTTATCCGAGTCTGGTTCAGCAGGAAGTATTACGTTATCTAATTCAATAAAAGATTCCATTTGCTCCGGAACAAATTCAATAGTAACACTGTGCTTCCCAGGCTCAACTAGATATGTAAGTAATTTTTGAGCAAAGACATCCTCAGCACTCCAGTTACTAACTGGCTCATTATCAACTAGTATTGTTACAGCTCCTCCTACACTTTTTGTTAAATTCAATTGTATTTTCCCACCAAAACCTGAGTTAAAACTGAACCCTAGTTTTGATGTTTTGTGTAATTCTGTATTAACTACTCTTAATACCTTTCCATTAACTACTGAAGAAGGCTGTATTTCCCAGTTTCCAGAACCACTTTGCTGCGTAAAAAAGCCTGCATAATTATTAGAATTAAAGTCAAGTAATTTTGCGTCTTCACTGACACTTCGTAAATACTCATCTATATTAGAGACTTCATTATTGTCTACATCAATATTACGATCCTGAACCTTAGGGTTGGAACCATGCTCAATTTCCCACTTGTCAGGCATGGCATCATGATCAGTATCCTGGTGATGTGGGTCAGTTTGTAATCTGGCCTCCTCTAAATCAGTCAGCCCATCTTCGTCACTATCTAAGCTAGTATCATACTCTGCAAAATTAATTTCTAGAGAGTCAAAATATTCATACTCCCATCCATCAATTACCCCATCGTTATCCGAGTCTGGTATAGCAGGTATTTGTAGTTTATCAATACAAGCTAAATCTGTTCCAGAAACACCGCTACTGTCTTTAGTATACTCCCAGGTTAATTTATGGCGACCAGATGGCAGCTCATATTCAACAGGAGAAATACGAACAGCACCAGACCACTCTTCTATTAAATTATCACCAATATAAAAACGGAACTTATCATTTGAGTCAGCATAAACAGAGCGCTCAAAACGAAGTGTGCCGCCAATACTATTAACAATAGTACTTACTTTCGAAGTTTGATTATGATCAATTTCTCCTGATCGCCATGAGTAGCTGCCACTTTTAACACATGTTTCAGTTGTACGCTTCCATGGTTGATCTCCCTGATATTTCCAGAAAAAGCCTCCTATTGTAGACTCTTCAAAATCTATCAGTGTATTTGCACTGTTTATGAACTCTTCCCAATTGCTAATTCCATTCGAATTAGCATCTGCATCTTTATCAGCCAACAATGGATCAGAGCCATGCTTAACTTCCCAACTGTCTCCCATACCATCGTTGTCTGTGTCTGTATTATGAGGGTTTGTATGAGCTTTAGCTTCATCAAGATCAGTTAAACCATCCTTATCACTATCTAGCTCAGAACTGTACTCAGAAAAGTTAGTATCAAGACTCTCATTAAAATATTTATACTCCCAGCCATCAGCAACACCATCATTATCTGAATCAGGTAATGCAGGAATAATTAAATTATCAATCCAAACTGCATCATCACCACTACTTGAGCTATTATTCTTACTATAACTCCATGACAGTGTATGCCTACCTGGTGGCAACTCAAATGATACTTTCTTGTATTCATTATCACCTGACCATACCCCTTTAGTTTCACCGTCAATATAAAACTCTAACTTATCATGGTCACTTTCTGAACTAGTCGCCAAGTAAAAACTAACCATTCCCCCTTTACTATTGATGGACGTATTGACTTTTGTAAATTGATTATTGTCAATAGCTCCCGAACGTAAGGAATAGCTACCTTTAAACGGTTTACTAGAGCTTCGCTGCCAGAGCTTAGGTCCCTCATACAACCAGAAATAATTACCAAATTGTTTTACTTGCTCAAACTCTACTAATAACTTAAGAAAACTCGTTTCATCATGAGGATCTGTTCCTGAGATATATTCTTCAACATTTGTAGCTTCATCACCATCTGCATTAGCATCAGCATCACTATTATCTGCAGGGTTAAAACGATTTGATACCTCCCAAATGTCAGGCATACCATCTTTATCCCAATCTAAGTCAGCAGGATAGTTTGCTTGACTTAAAATATACTCAGATAAGTTATTTAACTCATCACCATCAACATCAGCAGCAGCATCAATTTTCCTAGGATTTGTATTATTCTCTAACTCCCAGGAATCACTCATACCGTCTTTATCAGTATCTAGCTCAAATGGATTGGTATGATGTATTTTTGCCTCATCTATATCCAGCAGACCATCCTCATCACTATCTAAGGTAATATCATAGCTTCTGAAATCAGTATCGAGAGATCCAAAGTATTTGTACTCCCAACCATCAAGCACAGCATCATTATCTGAGTCTTGATATGCAGGAATAATAATATTATCTATCCAAGCTTTGTCTGAACCATTATCAACAGTTCCATCTTTATAATATTTCCACGTTAATTTTCGCTTACCAGGAGATAGTTTATATCTAACTTTACTATATCCATGGTTTCCTGCCCATGAACCTCTAACATCTCCATCAACTATAAACTGTAAAAAATCGTATTTACTTTCAGAACTTACAGATTGGTAAAAGCTTATATAACCACCTTTACTATTTACAGTAGTTGTTATCTCAGTAAACTGGTTATGAGTAATTTTTCCTGACTCTAATGCATATTTACCTTCATACACCTTGCTAGATGTACGACTCCAGTAACTTTCTCCTGCATACTCCCAAAAATAACCGCCAAAATTTCTAGTATCTTCAAAGTCTACCAATAGCTTATGAACACTACCCTGGTTATTTGGATCAGTTTTCGCAACATACTCCTCAATATTAGTTGCACCATCTGCATCTGGATCTTGTTTAGCATCATCTTTTACAGGATTTAGCTTATTAGCTACTTCCCATATATCTGGCATACCATCTTTATCCCAATCTAACTTTTCAGAATAATTTTCATTACTTAGAACATATTCTGACAGGTTATTTAGTTGGTCGTTATCACCATCTTCATTACCGTCAGATACTACAGGATTAGCCTTATTATGCACCTCCCATATATCTGGCATACCATCTTTATCATAATCTAAATCAGCTGAGTAATTTTCTATGCTTAAAACATATTCTGAAAAGTTATTTACTCCATCATCATCTACATCTGCATTTACATCATTATTAACAGGGTTTGATCCATGCTGTGCTTCCCAAATATCTGGCATGCCATCACCATCCCTGTCTGCATCTGCTGGATGATTTTCTTTACTTAATACATACTCCGCATAATTAGTCACCCCATCATTATCGGCATCACCACCTTCATCATCACTTACAGGATTTGAGCCATGCTGAGCCTCCCATATATCAGGCATGTCATCACCATCCCAATCTGCATCTGCTGGATGATTATCTTTACTCAGTACATACTCTGCATAATTCGTAATCCCATCATTATCAGCATCTTCACTTACATCACTACTGACTGGGTTTGACCCATGATTAGCTTCCCAAATATCAGGCATGTCGTCACTATCCCAGTCTGCTTCTGTAGAATAGTTTTCAACACTTAACACATATTCAGAGAAATTATTAATACCATCCTTATCAGCATCACCATTTCTATCTTCATTAATGGGGTTTGAGCCATGCCTTGCTTCCCATATATCAGGCAGGCCATCACCGTCTCTGTCAGCATTGGCAGGATAGTCTTGTTGACTTAGCACATAAGCAGAGAAGTTATTACGACCATCATTGTCTTTATCTTCTGCCCCATCGTTACGAAGTGGGTGGGTTCCATAAGATAATTCCCATGAATCAGGTAAACCGTCATAATCTGTATCTTTATTATGTGGATTGGTATGAGCTTTTGCTTCTTCAATATCAGTCAAGCCATCATCATCACTGTCTTTGGATGAGTCATATTGCTTAAAATCAGTATCTAAGTTATCAAAATATGTGTATTCCCAACCATCAGCTACACCATCATAGTCAGTGTCATTTGAAGCTGGAATTACAAGGTTATCAATCCAAGCCGTATCAGAATTATGACTTTGTGAGTTGTCTTTTACATACTTCCAGGTAAGTTTGCGCACACCTTCAGCAAGTTCAAATTCAACTTTCTCATATTCAACATCACCAGCCCAAGAGCCTTTTTCTTCTCCATTAATGAAAAACTTCAAAGAATCACAACATTTTTCAGACCCTACTGAACGATAGAAACTTATTTTTCCTCCATCACTATATACAACAGTTGATACCTCAGAGCTTTGACTATCATTTATATCTCCAGATCTAAATGCAAATTGTCCTTCGTAAGAATTATGTTCGGATCTATGCCAGTAGCTCTGTCCTTGGTACTTCCAGAAGTATCCACCTAATGTTTCATTTTCAAAATCAACCAGTATTTTTGCATTTACACTGGTTTCATCAGTAGGGTCAGTGCCAGCTAAAAACTCTTCACGATTATTTTGTTTATCACCATCCTTATCCTCTGTAGCATCATTAGCTAAAGGGTTAAGTTGATACTGAACTTCCCAGCCATCAGGCAAACCATCTTTATCTGTATCAGCATCACTTGGATTTGTTAAAGCTCTAGCCTCTTCTAAATCCGTTAATTGGTCATCATCTTGATCAAGTTCAGGATCATAAATACTAAAATCAGTAGATAAATTATTAAAATATTCATACTCCCAACCATCAACAACTCCATCTTGGTCCTGGTCAGGTGAAGCAGGGATAATTAAATTATCTAACCAAATTCCCTCTTCAGAAGTGTTTTGAGCATTTTTAGCTGTATAAGTCCACTTTAATTCATGCTTACCAGCAGACAGAGTATAACGAATGTTCTTATAGTCGGTCTTTCCATCCCATGTACCAATTACTTTTCCATCAATCGAAAATGTTAAAGTATTTCCTGTAGTGGTATTAGTTGCTAGATCAAAAGAACCAAAGCCACCTTTTGAGTTCACAACCGTTTTAACAGACATGAATTCTCCTGAATTAATACCTGTTGCTTCCCAAGCAGAGGAACCTAGCCTTCCCATTCTCTCTTTTCGCTGCCACTGCTTTGTACCTTCATACTTCCAGAAATAACCACCTAGTACTTCTGTTTCAAAGTCAATAACCGGCTGCACCACCAGTGGAATACTAAAACGCTTCCTTGTTGATGATTTATCGCCTGTATATTCAGTGCTTATTGCTGTCGCAATTATTTCTATTTTATCTACTGGATTTTCTGCAGGTGGAATTATCATCAAATGTTTTAGCGACCAGTCTGAAATATTATAAATTCCACCTTCAAATGCGGTGACTGAATTTACTCCATCAGACATGACAGCATTTTCTGGTAAGCCTGTTAAGCTAACGGCTAAATCCTCAGAACCATCTTGATCAATTAAAGCCGCATTTAATGTTGGCAGCTTAATAGTGTTATCACCTGCATTGTTCATTAATTCAGTCATTTTAACTGTATCAATAAACCCTCCACGCCCATTTTCCACAGGTATACCAGCGGCTTTAAACTCAAGGCGTGCTTTACCTTCAATCCCTGGCAGAGTATAAGAATATTGCTGCCATTTTGTTTCAGATAAACCTGTCCCATCAGCAGCAATCGTATCGATTAACTGGCCTGCCCACCAAAGCTCGATTTTAGTTACATCACTTCCATATCCAGGTCTTGGCGAGTAAAAGAAAGTTAGTTGATACGAAACACCACCCCTAGTTTCAACCTCTCTATATACATTAAATGCATCAGGGTGATTATTAGCAGGGTCTTCATTTAGTTCAATAAAGTTAATTCCGCTATGGGCAGAATATCCCCAGCCTCTCACTTCTATTTTACTATTATCATCTGTTAGCCATTCTTCAATAGAAGACACATGATTTTCATCATTATTATTAGAGGTGATAGCCAACTCTTCAAAGTCACTAGCTAAAACCACACTATTATCAGTCATTAACTGGGTTGACCAAGCAAGATAGGGCACATCTGCTTTAGGTGTGATATTGACAACTACTGTTATATAAGTCAGATTACCCACTTCATCAGCCAACTGCAGACTGAAGGATGTGTATTGATAACCACTGGCGTTATTATCAGCTACAAAGCTAAACTGGTTGATATCACTAGCAGCAATCACAACGCCACTTACAGCACTTGCTTGGGTTATCCGCTCACCAAAAACATATAGGTTTCCATTATTAGGCAAGGTTATTATTTTAATTTCACTTAAAGTAACTCCCTCTTCTACATTATTAGAAATAACTCGGTTTAACTCTTCAAGACTGAAAATATAGGATGTGCCAGGATCATCTGCACTATTTCCATCAGTAGTTTTATGTTCAGCTATATCAATAACATGCTGTTTATGTACTAAACCATCTTTATCATCAGGTATTCCATTTCCATTAGAATCTGAAAGCAGAGGGTTAAGGCCATCAATAGCAAACTCAAAACCATTAGTTAAGCCATCATTATCATAGTCTCCATTTATTGGCAGTACCCGGTATGAAAGCGTATTAGCTACTTTTAGCGGCTCACTATTGTGGCCATGCTCAGCAGAAACTGAAAGTAATGAACTATAGTATGGCTTTAGACTGCTGCTTTCATTAACCAGTGTATTAACACTAGGTACCACTAGTTGGATATTTCTAGTGCCACCAAGGCTAATTTGCTCTTCAGCTAAAGCAAACCACTCTGCTTTAGCATTTTGAATAGACTGACTTATTGACTCAGTAAGTATGGTTATTTCACTGTTTTCAAGAACATATCGATAGCTTTGTCCATTTTCTTCCTTAATAAAACCACCTTCTTTATGGCTGATGTACAAGTCTGGCGCATTAACCGCGACTAGTTGTGGCAATACACCATCATTTTCAGCCTTTCCTTTTAACCAGCTTTTTGCAGTATCAAACTCATAAGTTTGACCTACAGCCAGCCTATACACAGGATCAAATTTTAGCTGGTTAGTCATAAAGGTCCATTTGCCAGCTAATCTTTGACTTGTATTTTTATCAACCAGAGCTAAACGTGAAGGTTCAAAAGAATAGTGAGCCAGCTCTTCAGTAAACTCCAAATAAACTGGCGTTATATGCAAGTCATTAACTGGCTCAAACTTTGTATTTTTTACTGCAGGCAAATATTTAACGAACTCAATAGTAAATAATTGAGTAATTTCTTTTCCTTCTACTATGCCTTTTACTTCAAATTTAATTAAAGCTGGTTTATTTGAAGCTAACTCAAAAGATGCCGTTTTCACCCCATTAATAATCACAAGACTATCAGGAAGCTCAACCAAGTCATTATTACCCCCTTCAATTAGGGTTAATTTAACTGGTATATCAACACTTCTATTCTGATTGCCCTCAGATACAGTGTTACCAAATGCATCTTGCACACCAATTGTAAGAGATACTTTTTCACCAGCCTCTAAAATATCAACACGTCCTAATGGAGGATTATCCATCAGCGTTTGATTCAGTACAAACTTGGTAAGCTTACCAGGAATAACTTTTATAGTAGGTTTCTTATGCCCACTGAGTTTTTGCCCCTTGATGCTTAAGCTAAGTGTATTTTTTGAAATATCAAATTCATAAGGCGTTCGATCCGCTTTAGTCGCAGCCTCAATTTCAACTTCTATCCCTTGTTTAACTAAAATTTGGGCACTTTCTCTATTACCATCATTAACTACATTCAGGTTATTGGAAAAACCAAAATGGAAGCCTTCAGGTAATTTCAAGGTTAATGGTACAGACTCTTCCAAGGTGACTTCGTTACTGGCTGCATCATAGGCAGCAAAGCGCATGGTAAAGCCGCTTCCTGCCACCACTTGTTGTGGATAATCCAAATCAATAGACGCCACTTTTCCAGGTATTATGGTGACTGGAGTAGAAACACCACCAATATAGGAGTATTCAGTCAGCTTCGCTTGAATAAAGTATTTCTTGGCTTCACGAACAGTATCAAAGGTTAATTGGGCAACGCCTGTTGTATCAGTGGCAGAGGTAACTATCGGTTTTGGGTCATCCCGGTTTTCATCATCTACTAATAACCATTGAATTTGCTGGTTAGCTACTGGTTTTGCCGCACTATCAAGCACTTTTACTTGATAAATCGCTGTATCGCCCACTTTAACCTTAGCCGGGTTAATTGCAGCATCATCACTTTTGATAAAGCTGATTGTGTTTGGTTTTTGCGTTAGTGGAATCGTAAAGGTTTCTGATTCCGCATCCTGACCTAAGCTATCAATGACTTTGACTTTAAAGCGATAGTTATCATCAGGAAAAACATCGGTTGTTGGCAGTTTTAGCGCTACATTTAAATAATTGCGCCAGCCTTTTTGGCTTGTTTCCTCTAAAAGAACCAGCTCACCATTAGACATCACTTGATAAATTTGAAGTAATAACTGCTTTTTCCCACCATCATCAATTTTATCTAAATTACTTAATTCAATAGCGGCATTGTTTCCATAAATACCTGCAACAGGCGGCTTAACTTTAAGCTTTTCGATATCAGGAGCCTGGTCTCTCACCAGTTTCACTGGCACTTGGTGCAGACGGACTTGTCCTGCATTATCGTATAATTTTACGGTTAAAGTAGTTTGCTCTCCTGTTTCAGCTACCCGAGCATCACGCAAATCATTTACTGTAAAATAAACAGAGCCTGAAGTATTTTTATAGAAGTCCTTAGTTTGACTAAAGCCATTCCAAACCACTTCAGCATGGTCTAAAGCAACATCGTCATTTGCAGCAACAGACACTTCAAAGCTGCTGCGTTCACGAACACTGGCTTTTACTGTTGATAATTGATCAAGTGCTAATGATTGCCCATTTATGACTAAGCCAGTTAATTTAGGCTGCGTATCTTCAATAACGGTATAACTTAAGTCAGTTGAATTAGTGTTACCACTATAGTCTTTGACAACCAGCTTATACTTTAACTGTTGGCCTTTTACAGGTGTGGTTTCAGTAAAATGAATTTGATTACCACCAACTTCCGCTTTCACCAGTTCGTCATTACGGTATAAGAAAGCAACATCAATTCCACTTTGCTCATCACTATAACTACCCAGTACTTCAAATGGGTGGCCTTCAATCACTTTATTGTTATAAACCGACTCACCTTCAATTCGTAAAGATAAGATGGGGTCTTTCGAGTCGTACTGTCGGGTAATGGGTTTAGCAGCAGACTCTGCTACATTGCCATAAATATCGATTGCCCGCACTTTAATATAATGTCCATTGCGTTCTTGTTCGTAATTACGATAGATCACATATTCCGGGCCATAATGTTTACCTATCATTTGATAGGCTCCATCGGCTGTTTTCCCTTCAGAAATATAATACTCTACCTGTTGTACAGGGAATGTAGAGTTATTAACTAATGCCTCAATTTTAAAGGGTTTTGGCAGATAGCTGGTGCTATCAATAAATAACTCAACATCAAACTCATTTTGTGGCAGCTCCTCACCCTGTAGCATTACTCCTCGCTCAGCCCCTTCAATTACTTCACCTGTGAAGGTTTCTATTCGGGAACGGATAAAGAATGGCTGGCCATTACGCAACTGGGCAGGTACCACAACACCTGCAGTAAATGGCGCTTGTTGAGAAGCACCAATAATGCTTTCTTCCGTTGTCACCCGATTACTGCCCACCTCTAATTCATAGTGGTCAATAATGCTCAGTACATACTGAACTGTTTTTACCGCTTGATTATTTTCTAAGGCAAAAGATAACTGATCGCCTTGTACAACAATATTCCATTGCTTAGGTTCAGCCAGTTGGGTTGCCGCATGTACTAATGCCATGGGGTATTGTGTTAATACAACACCTTCACCCCCTAGCCCAATCGCCAACCAATTGCCTTCCACTGCTATTGCAGTCACTTTGGCACTGGCACGGGTTTCAGTCAGTTCACTGACTGGCTTGGTTAACCCTTCAAGCCATTGTTGTTTTGCTAAACTGTACGCACTGATTAATACTTCGCCCGCATCATCAACATAACCAACCCAAAGCACTCCCTGATTGACATGTATTGCAGTAATTTGCCCTGCACTGCCTTCTGATAATTGCGGTAATTTACTATTTTTAGTTTTAAGTGTATTAACATCCAAAACCGTAATGGTTTGTAGTCCATTAACAAAATACAGTTTTTCAAAACCTGCTCCCACCAATGCAATCGCCGCTGCTGCTCCTGTATAAGCAGGTTCAATTTTGATCTGATGCGTTTCTATTGGCCATTGGCTACCTACATCCACACGGAAAATTCGTCCTTGTTGGGTAGTGACATAAACAATATTTTGTAAATTGGTTAGGCCAGTAATTACCTCACCTGCCGTAGCATCTTGCTTAGTCAAATCCACCATGTGGTTTTCATGGGTATGACGGTTGACATAAAACAGTCTTGTTCCTGAAGACGCCACGATATAGTCAGACGTAAGCACCATGCGCTCAACTTCAACTCCCGTTAAGAGTTGCTCAGTACGCATAGTAAGCCCTTGACCAGTCACCTTAATTAGTTGCTTGGTCTTCTTTAAAGCCAGATAGCGGTTATCTCCATCAGCTAATATATGGTTGACTTCATTGGTATAAGTGGACAGGTAATTCTCTAATTGCCAGTTACCATTGTGGAAGTAGCGTTGATAGGCTCCATAACCTGCTGCTGCAACATGTAGCCGGCCATTATGTAAACTCAGGTCTGTAACCAATCCTTTATTTGGCTGAGCAGCCAACACGGTTTGCCAATTGTTGTCATTAAACTGGACTTTATAAACGGCCCCTGTATGACCACCTAAATACAGGTTACCTTGGGCAAAGCTCACTTGATTACCCTGTAATTCAGGTACAGTAAATTGACCAATTAATTGTGGCTGATCAGCAATATGTGTATCGACCACATATAACTGCTGAGCAGCCTGATTAACCAATAATAAATAATTACCAACAGATAGGGCTTGGTCAGCTGAACCAGGTAAGGCAAGAGACTGCACTTGCCTTACTTTAGCTATACGATGCAGGGTATTTTGTTCCGTCATCACCCATACACCACTATTGTGCACTTTAGCCCACTTCGCTTCTTTAATTGATGCTACAGGGCTGGCGCTGTCCCAAGGGTATAAGCCATTTTGGGTGAGTAGATAAAACTGGTTATTCCACTCCACTGCTTGAATAAGCAGACTTTGGTTATTTTCATTCAAATTATTTAAGTTAACCGTCTGTAAGTTTTCTAATGCATTGCCACGAATTTGATAGCGGTAAGCTTGCTCATCACTCCAAGCAATCAGCTCACGACCATTTTGAACAAAACCTTTTAAGCCAGCTAATGGGTGACGTCCCACTTCTAAATAGTCTTCAGCTGGATCGATAAATAACAGCCCATAATTAGGATCTAAGCCAATTAACCGATCACCAAGCCGTTGTAACTGGGTGAAGTCCCTATCCAGCTGAGTTACTTTGCCATCAGTTGTGGTATATAGCTCACGGCCTTGCACATACCAGCTATAACCAACATCAGGTAACAACAGGTCATGAGCCAATAAATTATTAGTCTTCTCTAATATAAATGGACGAACCACCTTTATCTTGCGTACAACAGTCTCTTTATTACCAAAGTCATCAGTAATTTCTGCTGTCAGCTCAAGGGTTTGGTTAATATAAGACAAATCAGGTATAGCATAGCGAATAGATTTTTCACCTGCTGCTAACACATTCCCCTGTTCATCTTTCAACACCAGTTGGCCATAAGCACCCACAGGCAGGCTATTTTCAAGGGAAATATTTAAGTCAGCACCCGCCATAATCGATAGCGGTAAGCCCACTAACTGTGGTACAGGTAGCGTATACTTGGGTGATAACCGCAAGCCTACTACGACCTGATCGTATTGATAATGTGCCCCAGCATAAGCATCAACTTTTAACTGATAGTTTTCCTGTTCACCACGCAGTGAAGGCAGTTTAAATGACAGCTTACCTTTTGCAGATTTCACTATCCGACGGAAAATCAGCTGATCATTAAAGTCATATAAACCAACGACGGCATAGTGAAAATTAATATTTTCATTAGTATCAGGGTGAGTGGTGGCCACATGGTATTCAACTGTTACCTCATCACCTTCTTTTAACTGACTGTTATGTTGTGGCTGTAATACTTGCAAACGGGTATTAGCAGAACTGTCACTCGATTTAATTAAATTCCAGTTTAATGTCGTTGGCTGACTATTTAATTCAACAACCAGATTTGTCGGTTCTACAGTAGCTGGCAATTGCCACCAGCCAGTCGCCGCATTTGCTACTAATGCCATAGCCTGCTTATCAGCTAAACTGGCTTGACTGACTTTATTATCATTACCCAATAATGCAGTGACAGGTACTAAACCAGCGGAGGTTAACGACTGACCATTGGCTGGCTGCCAGCTTGTATTAGCAATAAAATTATTCACTGCAGGTAAATTAACAGCCATTTGTCCACTGCCTGCACGACTCTGCCAATGCAGATTTACGCTGTCATTTTTCTGAGAATAAGGCAGCAACAATTGCTGGCCATTACGAGCAGCAATTAATAATTTACCTTGCTGATCAGTCAACCACAGCTTTAAGTCAGGCTGTGATGTCTCTGGTTGTAATGGCGCAGCACTGACATCTAACTGCCAACCCGTAGCTGTTGTTTTAGTCGTTACCTTCGGTTGTGGTAATGATGTCGATGTTTGAACAGCACGCTGTAAAATCGCCTGAGAGGTTACTTCAAATAAAGCCGTTGGTGTAAATAACAGCTCATTAGCATGATAGTCTGCTACCTGGTTAGCTTGTTGATAAGCCTTCCATAAAGGCTGATTATCTTGTTCAGTTGCAAGCCAAAGCCATTGGTTATCCCAGTGAGCTTGGTTAATGGTATTAGGTAAGTTTATTGTTTGATCAATTGCTTGTATCAACTCACCTTGGTCACTAATCGCAAACTGCTGTACTTTAGTACCCGCTTGATTGGTTACCCAAGTAGCCAAACGATTACCACTGACTGCCAACCCTTGCTGGTCAGCTAAAGCCAGGAATAACTGCTGATTAAGCTGTAAAAAGCCATCCGCCACAGTTAAGCCAAATTGGTATAAACCAGAAGCCGTCAGTGCATATAACTGGCCTTGATCCAACTGCACGGCACGTATTGGCTCTGCCACACTAATACCTGCAGCAGGCACTGCTTGTAATTGGTTGTGTTGATTTGCAGTTAATACCACTGCTGACAGGGTTTGACCATATTGCAGGTATACTGCCTGACCATTTACTCCAACCAAATCACCGTAAATTTTTTGCTCTAATACAGATTGCCATTGACCTGCTTGAGCCTGGTATACCACTAGGTGGTCATCACCACCTTTTAATACCTGGGTGATTAATTGTTGACCATTAAAACCAAGGAATTTCACTTTTCCTTGTTCAGATGTTACTAACTGCTGCTCTACATTACGGATATTAAAACCACCGCCACGCTGGTTTTCCACCCAAATTAAAGCAGCGTTACTGTTATTAAAGCCTAGCGCATAAGCAGGATGCTCAATTTGCCAGGTAGCATCTGTTGTCTGATAAACAGGTAATTTATCGCCATTAAAGTAAGGCACCACCAGTAGGGTATTACTGGCAGTTTTACTATGGCCAGATAAGTCCTTTAATAAAGCCTCTAAGGTTAAGTTAGCTACATTGGTTGGTGTCTCCCAAAACTGAATGCCTTGCTTCAATTCTGCCTCAACTAATGCTGCCTGATCTGATTTAACCGCCAGTTTGGACTGCCTGCTATAGTCTACCATTTCTGGTTCTACCGCAGCCTGTACAGATAGCTCTGTACCCGACAAGATATGGGTTGCTGGCTGGCTGTTAATTGTTAATGCTTCATCAATACCCTTATCTTTTTTCACATTTAGGTGAGCACGGGCTTTTAACGCAGTGCCAGCTTCCACACGGGCTAACACAACCACGTCTTTTTCAATAGCAGGAATTGTCGTCGTTACAAATACCTGCTCTTTGTCTTCTGCACTACGCGTCAGTTTAATCGGTGTAGGGTTATCCAAGTGATCAGCCTGGCCAGCAATATCCAAATATAAAGTGGCCTCTAACACATTGCGCATTAATACTTCAAATGTCACTGGCTGTTTTTCGTGGAATACAGCCCCATCTGTTGGTGACAATATCTTTAGTTGTGGCGCACCTTGTTCTGGGTCATACAAATGTATGGTAATTTCCGACCGACCATTAGCCGCTGGATCACTTTCATTACCATTCGGGTCAAAGGCACGTACCTTAATGTTAATACTTTCAATACCGCCATTATTTGAGTTGCTAGCCTCTGGTTTTTCTTGAGTAAAACTATAATGGTTTGGTGTTTTTAATGACTGCCATTCTTCATTATTTTTCGCCAGTTCTACTCGATCAATACCATATTTATCAAATGAGTTGATGAGTACATCCACTCGCTCACCATAAGGTACAAAGTCATCATGCTTAGGCGAAACAATGCTGATGGTTGGTTTGGTTTTATCTAAATGCAAGGTATAAGTGGCATTTAAATCACTGATGGTATTTAAACCAATATTCACCCGCAGCCGTGCTTCAAGTTGCAAACTTCTAGGATTATCGCTGGTAAGCTCAATTAATTTAGGATGACGTAACTTGCCCGTAATGGTTTGACTACGCTTATCTGTTGATGCCTGTTTAGTTGTTTCAATTGGCTGCCACTTATTGTTGAGCTTCACCTGAACCTGGCTGTACTTCCAATCAACCAAGTCCACATCCCCAGTTACATTAAATACCAAGGTTGCAGTGGTAGCTTCTTCCACTACTTCAGGTGTCGTACTAAAAGAAGCTAATTTTATTTCGGGATCTTTTAGTTTAATCCGATAAATCTGCTCAACTTTTTGTTGTCCATCACTGGCAATTACCTTTAATGCAAGACCTTCAGCCTTATTATGAACACTTAAAGTAAAACTTTTTTGTCCATTTTTACACTGTCCTACTGATTTTTCAGGGCCAAAATTAAAGCCACCATCAAATGACTCACGGTATTTAAAGCTTAATTTGGCTTCCCTGTTATCTTCAGCTGAAACAATCAAGCAATACTCACGGTTTTTCGTTAACACCGCCTGACCATCACCATCATCACTGGTAGATGTAATAACCTGATTGGTATCAGCACGGGTTAATTGAATATTCCGTGGTGGTAAGCGGTCATGAGTTGGGACGTCATATTCATACCGTCCTGCAGTCACATCATTACCGTAAGCAATATTGTCATGCTTATCTTTAATTCCCTCTATTGTTACTTGATAGATAGAATTATGTGCTAAGGCATAACCTTTTTTGGGTTTAATTTGAATAATATTATTTGCCACCAACTGATCTTGAACAAAAAACTCAGTGACATCTTGTGGTGGTTGGTTGCCATAATCATTAAATACACGAACCACTTTAAACTGACTAAAGGTTACCGGCTCATCTGCCTCAAGTCGTACTGGTTGCTGATAATTCAAGTGATGTTTCACGCGAATATGAGGAGCTGTGTCATCCACCACCGTCAACATCTGGTTAGGTGTTAATGTCACTTGCTCATTGGTAGATTGTCGTACTACCTCAACCCGATACTTACTACCTGCCTTATAACTGTCGGTTTTAGCTACAGCAGGCACAGTAAAGTGGATTTCATTATTTTCATAACGATAATTCAGCTGCAGGCTAGTATCTTCAGCAAAGGTTTCTTTTTCAGCCAACCAATACAATTTCACATCCGTGCCAAGTCCTTTGCCTTGTAAGCGAATTGCTGTACCACCAATATCACTGATAATCGATGCCTGCTCAGTAGACCCTACATTTTCTTCGTCAGTTCCATAATGACTAACAGCTGCTGTTAACGCCAATTTCTCCGTTACATTAATAGCGGCTGGTAAAATAATGGTTTTTGCATTAGAGACTAAAAGTAACGAATGTAGCCCAACTTGAGTTAAACGCTGATTAAAGTGCAACTCATTGCCATCAGTAGACACAGTAAAATCATTATTAGCTTTTAATAACCTTTTACCTGCCACTTTAACTTCATTAATTTGATTTAAGTTTTGGCCAACAATAGTAACCTGGGTAGCATCCTCATTATTGATGGCAGTAGGTGCAATACCTGCAACAGAGGCTTGTTCAATATCAAATAGTTTTGCCGTTTTCACCTGACGTGGCACATTAAAGTCCATCGCAGGTAAGTTAACGGTTTGCTTGGGCTGGTTAAAAAAGCTTAATTTATAACGGCTATCTAACTGATATTGACCTCTTGGCTGGAAGCTAAGAATATTCCCTTTTAACGCCACATCACCAGGCACCAGCTCATTGGTGTCCGCTTTCCTCACCTGCACAATAACGGATTGCCATGCCTTACTTTCACCACTGGTCAGAAGACTAATTGGGTTGTCGTCGTTATCTAGTTGTTTGGGATATACTGCATAAGCATTGGCAATGGGTAGCTGTACATTGTAATACCAGCTGCTGTTATTCCACTCTAGTAAACTGCCTTGTAGGCTCAATTGATCAGTATTGGCAAAGCGAGTAAATACTGGCACCAAATCAGTTAATTTATTTTCTTGACTTGCATTAATGTCATAAACATTAATTTTTGATGATTGAGCAATAGCCAATAATTCTCCACTTAATGCAATATCCTTAATTTCAACATTAACGGGGTAATTCGTTGCCTCAATATTTTGTAAGCTGGTTGGTAAATTGCTGGTATCAATAAATTGCAAGCTTCGTTTACCTGCAATCACACCAATTGCCCCATTAACTTTCATAGTCAGTGGTTTTTCTATAATGCTGTGGCTAACAGTCTCAGCTATTGTTGCTGGGGTGGCAATTGAACGGGCTTCAATGGTTCTGGTTCTAAATAACAACAGGTGATCTTCTACAACTGCAACATCCACTAAGTGGTTATTTACATCAGTTAAGGCGACTTGTAATAAATCAGCGCCTAGCTCATTACCCAACACCAGATTATTTTCCGCATACCCAACAAAACCATTTGCCAGTGGCCGCAATTTATCCATAGCATAGCCACGGGCATTATTAATGGTATTCACCAACTCAGGTGAATAAGGGTCAGCGACAGACCACACCTGTACATCACAGCGTTTGCCTGTAGGCACAGTTTCCCCACAACCACTACCAACCAGCAAGGTCACATAACCATTATTCATTACGGCAGTATGGACAGGACGGTTGACATTAGCTGTAGACAATAACAGTGGTATATCACTTTCTAAGGTGGAATAAAGTCTGAATTCACTATCTTTCCAGACTAATAAATTAGAGCCATTCCGATACCAACCTGCAATATCAGTAATTTGTTGTTTTGGCTCCAGGGTAATTAACAGTTTTTTATTTTCAACAGGCTTTCCATCACCATTTTGAATAGAAATAGTGAGTTCACCTAAAGTGTTTGCAGGCAATCTAAAGCTGATTATTTCAGATGACTCAAATCGGACATCTTCTGCAGCGTTACCATTGATAAATACTTTAGTTGAAGGGCTAAAACCTTTACCTTGAATGGCAATAATATCCTGCTGATTAAACTGATACTGATGTATATTGTCATTTAACTCTTGATGATCACGAGAGTAACGACCAATTTTTTCAATAGTTGGGTCGGCTACATAAGTCAGCTGAGCCGCTTTAAAGTGACTTAATGAACCATTGCTTACGGTTATACCCACCAAACGATTTTCTGCAGGTGACTTAGTTAATACCGGAACAGTAACAGTTAATTGATTCGTTTTAGTCAATTTGACTGATTCAGTTGGCACAAGTTGGCCACCAATCGACACACTGCTATTCTCAGTAAAACCTTCCCCCGTAATTTGGACGGTTTCCCCCTTATGCCAGCTAGAGAATGCTGGGGTAACAGAGGCAAATTTTGGACGGACTTGTCCTGTGGCAACAAATTTAAAGCGGTAATCAGCACCTAAAGCCTCACCATGAATATCTTTAATACCACCAGACAATACGACACGATACTGCTTATTAGCTTGCCAAGAGGCCGCTGGGGTAAATACAAGTCGTGTACCCGCATTATTGGTATATGCTTTAACAGTACCACTCACAGGCACACCAGATAAGCTGACTGTAAATAACTGATTAATGCTCTCCTTAGCTAACTGGGTATTACTGATTAAACGGTTAAATTGCACCTCAACCTTTTCACCTTTGGCAAGTAGGCCACTTGGTGCAGGGAATTGCTCCATAATAGTGAGCAAATCATTTTTAATTGTATTTAAACCACCACCTAAAGCTGTTGGCAGCTCATCTGCTGGTGCAGGGTTTTCTACTGCCTTACCATTGTAATAACCAAAAGCTGTGCCCGCATAAAGTGCACGAGGCGATACAGCAAGTGCTGTGGTATTACCCATTACGGCATAGTAATAATGTAATGGTATAGGCTCAGCTACATTGCCGGCTAGCCAACTGGAAATATCAAATAACTGTACATCCCCTTCTTCTGCTACTACATAAAGGGTTTGGCCATGAAGGTATAGGCGATTTGCTGAAATATCTCCATTTGCCATTAAGTGGGCTAGTTTTAATTCAGCAATTTTAGTAGCCGATGTATCACTATCCAGGGCATAGAGCTGTACTGTTCCATTATGACCAGTAGCGACTAATAATAAATTATCCTGAATCCAAATATCTTCCACTTGAACAGGGCCATCCTGATTGAAAGGAATAATCTCACGAATAACCTTAAATTCACCACTAGCCAATTCAATTTGCACTAGCTTACGCGTTAGTTTTTGCGCTATCCATAAACTATTGTTTTCTACACGCAGTTGAGATGGCGAACCACCAATATCTTCAATAGAAAGACTGCGAATTAATAACAAATCATTCGCTAATATTTTATAGATACGAAGCCCTTTCCGTGTCGCCACATAAAGCACTTCATCCTTAACGGCCAAACTTCTAATGGTTTCACCATCTGATAAAGGATAATCCATTAATAACAGTGGATTAGTAGCTAAAGTAATATCGAAATAGTAAAGACGGTTCTTCCCTGCAACAAATAAACGATTACCTTCTAAAGTTATATCTTCAAATCCATTTAAACCTTCTACCTCAAAATGGAAAGGCCTGTTAAAACCATCATCATGTAGTTTTTCTAACACTTCAGGTTTTACTGGATCTGCAACATTTAACAATGACAAACGAGCTTTTTGGCTTAAAAGACTACCCCGATTTATACCTTGACGATCCCGGATACTAAACGAACCACCAGTAACCACATACAACAGTTGGTCCTTTTGCACTAATGCAGACACTGGACTAGGCACATCGGTTGGTAAATTAACAGAGCCAACTTGTTTACCTGCATAAAAATAGTTTTCAGTGGCTTTACTGACTTCACCAGGGAAATTAGGCTGCTCCACAGTAATGGAAACTGAACCAAAGTTGCCAGAAGGCGCACGCACTTCAATATGATGGCTATTAATAACCTTTAAATCACCCGCCAGATTATTACCAAACTTAACCGTAACACCATAACTGAAACCACGACCATAAATACTGACACGATTACCTCCCTCTGGTGGGCCAGATAATGGGAAGAAGCTGTCAATATGGGTTTTAGGCAGGATGGTCAGTGCACCTAATTTAATAGTGGTTAAGCCTGCTTGCTCCACTTTAATAGGCAACGTTGTCGCTGATACACCTAAATTTAAGGTTGGCATAGCAAAAGTAACACTCTTGCCGTCTTCCGCTACTGTGACTGAACCAGTAACCAGGGTTTCACCCACCCATATTTTTAAGCCAGACGCAAAGTGGTCACCTATTAATTTAACCGTTTCAGTCTTATCACCATGGAATAAGTGAGTGTTTTTATTAATAGTGCTTTCTGTAGTTGAACCATCTATTGCTGAGCTATCTATAGCTGAATCATGACTTGTATCTTCTGTTAGGCGCTCTACTCGCTCAATAGCAGGGCGTTGCACAGGTTGATAAGTGTAATGCGCTGTTGCACCAGCAACCATTGTCTTGCCGGTTAAGTCCAACCAGCCCTTCGCTATTTTTATAGTAAAGCCACCGGTTGGCATGGACTGATTAAAACTAATATCTAAATAAGCACCAACCAGACTATTAATGGCAGTTACTTTATAAAAAGACTGATCAATTAACTGACCTGCTTGGTCAACTAACTGTAACCACTCAGTTATTTTATCTTTGTCAGTATTCATTAAATTATTAAAACGAACCCGAATGGTTTGTTCTTTCGCAATGACACTGCCAGCAGCTGGGGTAAATGCGGTTACCGCTAAGTTAGCCGTGCGGATTTGTAGAACACCACCCTGATTAGACGACATCAGCTGGCCACCTTGGGCAAATAGCTCCCCGCCTTTTTCCCGCTTTTGCCAGTGAGAAAGCTGACATTCACCTGTTTGATCCGGCACTAATACCCAATGACGATTATGGGTACCAATATGGACCTGGCCATATTCCACTTGCATGGAAGCCTGTAGCAAGTCATTAGCTTGTCCTGCTTTAAAATCTTGCGCTGCTTCAATCGACAAGTTATGCAGCTTCTGCTGTAGAGTGCCACCAAAACCAGATACTTCAGCCAGTTTTAAGTTATCTTTATACAGGTGCAGGATAACCAACTTGCCATCCTGCCAGGCAATATCAATAGGCTGGCCTTGCAGCTGATTGTCGTCTGATTTTGCATGGAAAATAATGCTGCTATAACCAGCCGGTTGACCTAGCTCATCATCCGTTAAATCAAAGAAGCGAATAAAGCCTGAACCTAAATCATCAGCTACCGCTAAAGCTAATACTTGTTTAACTGGATCAATAGCCACATCCATTGCTCGTTGCCCAGGTAAACTAATAGAACGTACTCTAAACGGTTGAGCGGGGTTATTTACATCAACCAGCAATAAACCTTCTCGCTGTGCTGCTAAATAAGCAACACCATCAGCTACTGCCACACCAGTAATAGGAGATTCGGTTCTTAACTGAGCTAACCGAACGGGACGATCAGGAATAGATACATCATAGGTTTCAAAACCACTCGACATTAAAAATCGATTTATTGCCGTTGGTTTTGTACCTGATTTAACCCCGATAAATAACGTATCATCCCGCTCAAAAGCTGCACCGATCTCCATCGGTGGATAGTTTGGTAAATTCCATTCACGACCTACACCTGCCGTATAAGCAAATTCACCCAGTTTAATTTCTTGATGGCTGCCACCTGAAGGAATAATTGCATACACATCATAAACACCAGGGTATTCAGAAGCAGGTACTTTAAAGCGGAATTCTTCCAGGCTGATAACGTCGTCTTTTAAGTCACGAATCTCACCACCACCTGGCAAAAACTCAGACATAACAACTGTGTTATCTCTACGTGACTGGAACTTCACCTTGGTGCCAGGTAAGAAAATACCTTTGCCTTCAGGCGTGGTTGCCGTTACAGCATAGCCACCAGATTGCTCACCTGCGTCTAAATCCATTTGCACTTCTGCTTGCCCAAGCTCAGCGCCATAAACAATCGCACCAAGATAGACAGATGAAAGATCATCGTTTGCCAAGCGTAAATGATATTGACCTGGCTCCAGGTTAAGCTGTTGTAACACAACCCCTGAAATAGTTAATTCAGTAGCAGAGTTAACTGTGAAGTTAATTGGATAACTATTAATGTAGGCTTTAGTGACGCCAGCTTGGAAATGCTGACCAAATACTTTAACTTGCGCCTGATTATCATCCGCTAATAAGCTACCTTGAGCAATACGCGTCATGATTGGACGCTGGACAGCAGTTTTCGTGGTTTTAAATTCACGAATAAAGGGTGCCCATAAATGGGAGCCACGTAAATTTTCTACATGATTAACGGCTAATTCATAACGAGTATTTGGCTGTTTTTCGAATTTAACAGCAAAGGTTTTAGTCCGTCCTTCAACCTCATTTACTGGTTCTACCGTCACTTCAATTGGAGTTGGCTGGTCATCTTCTTCACTAATAACAGATAAAGTGACAGCACCCGCTGCTTGCAATGATTTAACACTAACAGGCTCGTTAAAGCTAAAAGTGAAATGGCTATCTTGATGGCTGGATAACAGTCCACCAGGCTGCACATTAGCTGCAACCACAAAGCTATGGGGTAACTGGAATACCCGTAAACCTGCTTTACCCCCAGCAGCAATTAAGCGGTCGTTAAAAATATCAATATCATCAACCGACTCAATATTACCAGCACTGATGACTTTAGGTTTATTAATGTCATTAATATCCAGCACCACCACAGAGCCATTTTCTGCGGCCAAGAATAACAGGTTGCCAAATATTTTTAACTTACGAACATGTCCAGCAGCGTGTTGTAGTTTTTCATCAATTAAGAACGGAGTTTGCTTTTCTAAATCATCTTTAGGGACAATTACAATGCCTTTACCGCCCAAAGCAATAATTAAACGATCACCATAAGCCACCACATCTTGGATATTGACATCAAAGTTTTGCGACTTGGTTAAGCTTGGATCAAGCAAGTTAATGGCACTAAAACTATTTCCTAATTTAGCGCTATCACCATCAGTTGTTGTAGAGGAATCTCCAACAGCATCACGACTACGATTCCCTTGAACCAGTCGCCAATGTCTACACTCTTCAATTGCTGGGGAATGAGCCTTTCCACCAAGAGTTCCACCTGCATATAACCACTCACCATCAAAGAATACTGTTGCACCACCAACAATACCAACATCGCCAAAACTGACTGGGTCATTGGCAGCTTTATACGACAGGCTTTGCACTGCACCTGGCGTAAATTTAGCACTTCCCCGTTTACAAGTCTCATCAACTCCAAGTTTTGTATCCCCACCATTGGCTGTGGCAGTAAATAGTGCATCTCCTTGTTTGATAATATCTGTCGTATGCTTAAAGGCATCTTCATGATTCACCACACTCACCAGCGGTAAACCATTACCATCATTTGCATTCAGTTGGACAACACCACCAGAGCCATTTGCAATATAAGCATATTTGGCTTCTACTAAATCAGTGCCGTTACTATCCAGCTCCCATTGTTTAACAATTTGCGCATTTAATGAGTCTAACGTTGTGGGTAAATAGCTATGCTGTACTTTCAGCCACTCATTTAATTCTTCTTCAGTAAGGTTGTCTTCCAACTTGCCATTTTCAAAGATAGAGTCAATTGGATCATCACCTAATGCTTTTGCTGCTAATAGTTTTCTAAGTAGCGCATTTTTTACCAATTCATCATCCTGTTTGGCTTCTGGCAATACAGGGGCACCACCAACTAATAAAGGCTGAGATGGATTGTTAATATCAAATGTGGCAAGGCGCAGCTGCTCAGGTAAATATTGATCTAGGTATTTCACCGCAAATGAGCGCATGACTGACGGATCTTTACCACTATAAGGGGTCACTTCAGTAAAGAAGCCAGTTGCGGTATAAGCCACACCATCGGTTTGGTCAACTGTCACAGCAACCGGGCCCACACGGGTAGCCTGAGTCACAGCCAGTTGTTTTAAGCCATAACCAAAACCGTTACTACGATCAAGACGTACTTGATCGCCAAAACGGTTTTCAGCAATCACTTCATGACGACCCACCACACCTTTAGGGGTACGCATAATTAATCGGTTGGTAGCCAGTACTTCGAAGTCAGTTACAGGAGTAGAGCCAATAAACAGCTGCAAACCATCCATTACCGTGTTACCAGGCTCAAAACCTTCACCTCTTAATTCAACTTGAGTGCCACCAGTTAATGGTCCCCAGCTTGGGGTAACAGAGTGCAATTTAATGGCATGATCAACGGCATAAGCGCCTTGTAAGATGGCTTTTTGCCAAATGCCTTGTTTTTCAACTTTTACCCATACATCGTAATAACCAGGTACATCAATTGCCGGTGCTTCAGCGGTGATCATGGCTAACCGCTCTTGGTTATCATGGCTTTCAATTTTACTGATGGATAACTGCTTACCTGCAACCCATAGTTCAACTCGGCTTTTATCTAGCGGTGCCCCATACACACCCACTGTTACCTGTTGGGTTTTACCTGTTAATACCCGTCTTGGTAAAATGGCTTCAATTGCAATGTTGTCTGGGCGCTTGCCACGAAAAGTTAAGGCTACTTGCTGGTCTTTTTCTAACTGATATAAGACTGTATTTGTCGTTTTATTATATGAGGCTAAACCACTGGCTACGTTAATAAACAGCTTATCATTAACTTTTAAACCATGATTTTTATTTAGCGTAACTTCAGCATCATTACCATTTAGATCGATAGCGTATTCAATTGTATCGCCATTTTCCTTAGTTACTGAAAACTTAGCTTTATTAAAGTCTGCTGCGATATCCTTGCTAAATACTAATTTAGCCAGCAGTTTATTTTCAGCATTGTAATCCAAAATACCATTTATAGGCTCAACCCGATGTAATGCTAACGCCACATCATTGGTTATCTGAATAACCCCTGGGTATTTTTTCCGATCCTGACTACCCGCCCCTAGGGCAGAATAAGGTAAAGCAATAACGTGGGTTAAATGACTAGACTGATAAGCATCCATCCCTTCTAATACTTTAGGTTGAGCGGGATCAGTCACATCAACTGATAATATTCCAGTGCTACCTTGTGCTAGATAGAGTAAATGCCCCTTACTGGCTATATCATACACATAGCCTATACCACTTAGACGACTTACGACGACTGGTTTAGCAGGGTTGCTAACATTAACAACCACTACCCCACGATCACCTGTCGCTAAATAGGCATAATCACCTTTAACAATGACTTTACTGGCCGGTATATCCAACTGGCTAACAATGGTTAACCCATTTTGACCACGACCAATAATATAGAAGCCCCCTTCTCCTGCACGTTCAGCACTGGTTAATTGCTGGGTTTTGTAGTCCCAGTCACCTGCAGCTACTGCATACAACACATCACGACTAGGCTTGTCAGCAAGCCGCGCAATACCCAAGGCTGGTAATTGATGAGGTAATTTTAAGGTTTCAAACAAATAGGCTTTACTTGGGATATAAATATCCACTAGGCCAATACCAGCGTCTCCCATGGCTAATACGGCATTATGGTCATTAACAGACAGCCCTTTGGCAAAATTAGCAGGTAATGGTAACTCCCTTAACGTAAGAACATTTTTAATATCAGTACTGACAGACAAAATAAATAATTTAGCATCCGTAAAACCATCACCACTCGGTTTGGCTGCTGTTACAAATATCCGATCGGTAGCATTTTTAAAATAACCCTGGATGCCTAAAGCTACATAGCCAGCGGGTAGGTTTGTAGTCATTATTTGGCGGTCATCAATACCATCTTTATCTAGGTCAACCAACTTCATTAAATTATCTGAATTTAGTGGGCCATCGAGTATTTCATCATTGTCAGTATCAGAAGATTGATTGATTAAATGACCATTACTAATTTTAAATAAGCGAATATAATTCCCTTGACCAACTATTAAGTGGGTGTTGTTGGAAGTGCCACCAATGGCCATCGCTGTAATCACTTGTTTAGTACTGATATTCTCTTTTGCAGGCTGTACATAGCGATAAGCTTTTTCCAGTACTTTTTCTTGATTATCAGCTAATTTTTTAACCGTTACATCAACCATCCCCAACCGGCCTGGCGGGGTTTTAACTTGTAGTGTTTGAGGGTCGAGTACTTTGGCTTCAGTGCTGGCAACCTTACCAAAACGTACTTCCAGCTGGCTGGCATCTAACGGGAAACCATCACCTTTAATAGTGACTATAGTTCCACCTTCTAAGCTGCCTTCGACTGGTGATAATTCTTTTAAACGAAGTGGCTCAACATAAACAAATGCACCTATCTGTTCTGCACGGCGACCAGTGCTGTCTGTTACAACTAACGTGGCTGGCCCTGGCAATCCATCAGGCACTTTAACCTGGTAAGTGATACCACCACCATCAGTGCTATCTGTAGTAGTCGCCGCCGATGTTTCTGAGCTAATAACAGTACCAGCGTTCTCACTCAATAGCCCTAATTGATCAGAAATGCTAAAGCTTGGGGTAGTACCACTCACTACATTTTTCAAAGTGACATTAATGACACCACCTTGTAATGGCACCACTTGAGGTGAAACGGTTTCAATCGCTAAGTTAGCACCAGTAAAATTAGCGGTAGTAAAACTTAATTGATAATTAAATAATTCTGCTGAGCGGCGTAATACTTTATCCCCAGTAACAACCAATTGATATTGAGAATTCGCCTGTAAAGACTTGGGAATAATACGCAATTGATTAGGCTGGTTTGCCTTAATAGCTAAATCAAACTCAACTATTTGGTTTTCACTATTTTCAGTGACTTTAACCAGTTTTATACCCTGCTTTAATACCTCTTTAGCTGTAGTAATAGGCCGAGTATAGGTGAGAATAATAGGTGTATCTAAGGCTACCCCTTGACTGCCATCAACCGGTGATGCTGCAACCAAGTCCTGTATTTTAGTATCAATCAAATACAAAATTGAAGACTCGGCGCTTTCTCCTCCCCAACGATTAACGACTGTCGCTAACACGCCATCATTTGTGTAATACAATGGCTGGCCAACATAACCTGCTTCCTGGCTATTAGTGTTTTCAAAATCAAATCCAGGGGAGTTATAACCTGTACAATTAGTTAGCTTAATTGCATCTAATAAACTAATTGATTCAACATCACTAACATCATAAATACCTAAATATTTACTAGAACCTTCTTCACAACCTGCACCACTGTTTTCAATTGTAGCCACGGTTGTTTGTTGTGAAGCTATCGCATCAGCCTGACCAGGCACTTCAAAGCCATAGCCATTAAATTTCCCTAACTGACGCCATAAGTCAGGTAAGGTATTTTCAAAAACTGCTACATCACCTGCTGCCAAACGGTACTGGCCAGCAACGCCAGTCATCGGCTGTTTATTTTCAAATGCGCCGATTTGTGGCAATGAAGGTTTAGTAATATCAAACACAGCCACAGCATCTGCTATTGCATAGAGGCGATTGTTTTTAATCACCAGTTGTTTTGCCGCTAATTTTGCAGGTTGGCCTTTATACTGGTAACGATTAATAATCTTAACCAATGATGGTTTTTCAGGGTTAAGGGTACTCACTACCGCGATACCATCATTACTTAAATTAATAAACAACAGCTTGCCTGCTTGTTGAATATCAATTGGTGCCTCATCAGTAGGCAACCTTAACGCATAAGTAATTCCTCTATTTTCCGACTCAGGCTGTACTGCATCATCAACGGGTTTATTTTCAATGCTATTAAATACTAACAACCAAGTTTGATCTTCATATTGAGTATCAAACTCATCGAAGTGAACCCCACGAGCGGTGACGTATAACTTTTTATCAGCCTTGTTCAAGGACATGCTGTATGGTTTTAGCTCTTGGGGTAAGTTGTAGTAGCCCAATCCAACCATAGGTGCAGCAGCGCTCAACCTAGCCCCAAAGCTATTACTTTCTGCTTCCAAATCTGGTTGATATGCAATAACACTAATCCAGCCAGGCACATAGTCATGCTCAAAAACATGGCGGTTTGCATAACTTGAAGGGTTAACCCGATTCGCATTAACCCCAACTCCTAATACATACAGCAGTTTTTCACTTTCATCTGCAACTAAGTCAGTAATTCGCCCCATCGGCATTTTAAGCGGATTGCGGGCAACAAAGTCCTTACTTGACGGTTCTTCAGTACTGGTATGCAAATCACGATTTGCATGTAATTTACCGTAAAAAATCGCTCTGGGTAGAACAAAACGACGGCCTTGGTCATCACTGATTTCAACATCAATAAAACCACGGTAATCAGGAAAACCTTTATCAGTAAAGTTAGGCAGCACCCAGTGCATGGTTTCTGCACTATAAAGCGATAATTTATCTTGATCGACTGTGGATACCTTTGCAGCCTCAGGCTTACCCGTTGGGTAAGCGGTAACCGTAATACCCTTATGGAAACCGTGGCCAACAATTTTTACTTGTTGATCACCAATTTGCTTGGTTGAAACCACTGATGGATCAATAAAAGACACATGCAGTTGATCCGTATAAATAAAGCCACCTACTCGCACAACAGATAATTCAGTAGCGGTATTTTTTACTTTAACTGCTGCTGCCCCCGCATAGTGAGGAGAGGTAATAATATGAATCGTCTGCTGCCCAGTGGCTTCATCTGTTTCAACAGACATTACCTGCTGTAGTTGGCCGCCAATCCACACTTGAGGGCTATCACCAAAGTTTTTACCTTTAATGGCAACTTCAGTCCCTCCTTGAATATCACCCACACTCGGGGTAATACCCTTAGAGCCTAACAATATTGTAGGTTTATTTGCTAACTGCTGAGGGTAAGTAACAAAATCAAATACATAGTCACTGCCCATGGCATCGCCATTTTCAGGCGCTAAATCCTTTTTCACCTGAACATAGTAACGGGTATTTAACTGGAGATTCTTAGTATCCTTAGGAACAAGCTCAACCCATCGTTTAGCCAGCTGATTGCCATCACGACGAGCAAATTTAATATTAAATAGATCGGTAACTTTTTCTCCTAATAACGGAAGCGAGCCAATTTCATCAAGACCAACGCCCAATTTATTGGCAACCAGTTTTTTTGCTTCATCACCATTGCCTGGAAGGCCAACCCATACATCAATATATTTAGCCAGCTTGGCTTCTTCTATGCCAATAACATCGGAAAACTCTATACTGATACGGTCATCTAATACTGGTGTTACGTCATTATCTGGCTCTGGCATCCACTGCTCACCCGTAGCAGGATAATGATTAGTGACAGCAAGTTCTGCTGTCTCTAAGCGAGCAATTCCCTGCTTACCTGCAGCGGCAAAAACAGAGCCACGGGCTAATGTTAAACCTCTGGCCCCACTGTCTAACCAACTGGCACGCTTATGGGTAATTGTTGGTAACGTAGCATCCAGTTGTGGATTAGCTAACCGGCCTAGATCAATCGTTTCAATTAAGGCTTGGGCAGGTTTATCTTCCTGATCAGAATAATGAACCGTGACATAAGCTTGATGCCCTACAATTTCAACATCATAAACACCATCTGCCACCCAATCTTCACGGGCAGGTATTAATGCAATTGTCCGTTGTAAACGAGGCTGATGAGGGGTAGAAATATCAATGACACTTAACTGAGATGCACCACCACTGCCAGACATATCCGTCACATAGAGTCTATTACCATCAATAGTCAGACGGTTGGCAACCCCAAGCGTATCCAACTTAGCCACAATCGGCATGGAAGGATCAGTAATATCCGCAACAACTACGCCATCGTGAGAAGCTGCAATAAAGGCAAAACCATTGGCTATTGCCACATCACGAGCAAAACCATCAGGCTTAATATAACCAACATGGTAAGGGGCTGTACGAGAACTAATATCAATTACCTGAACTCCACCATGACCGTTAGCAACAAAAGCCAAGTTATCTTGACGGCTAATGCCGTATACATCGTTATAAGGTAAACCAATTCTTCCTTGTAATGTGGGTAATAATCCAAATTGGCCATCTCCATTTTGCCAGGCAAAAATTAACAGTTCACTCCCTGCAAATTTATCATTACGGCCTTTAGCATCTGTTGCAGTATTTACTTTGTTTTGTTCTGCTACTAAGCCATTAACAAATTCATGTTCAGCTGTTTTCTCAGCATTATTTATAGACACTGCTGATTTAGCAGCCAACACAAAGTCAGACTGCACTGCCAGTTCAGAAATGACACCCGTAAATATATCTAAATAGCCATGCCAATTGTCATGCAGTAGTATTTCAGTTTTTTCACTGCTTCCACTACTATCCCTATCTTTAGCGAGCTCCAACATATAAAGGCCAGTACGAGGGTATACTGCTGATTTATTACCTTTATTTAATTGGCTAATGTTCTTGGTGCCAATACCCGGCTCATAGGTTAATGGATTAACAGTGCTCCAAGCGGCAATTACAGCCCCTTTACGTTCAAACGAGTTGTATTGATCAACTGCCGTATAAAAAACGTCTTTACCTACTGAATCACCACTTTCCCCACTAGGTTTTATATACAAACGCTGGCTAAATCGCTGCCCTATTTCATGGATAGACTCTTCAGCATAAACTTCACCATGATTTTCAGTTTCTACCCAAGCTTTTATTCTTAATCGCTTGTAACGGTGCTGTTGGAAAACAGTTAAGGTAAACCGGTGCCAGTAAATATAATGGTGGTTTTCAGGTTCACTTCTTGGCTCATCTCCCAACAAGTCTTGTTCATTTTGAGCTAACTCAATAGTGGTTGCTGGATTAATTGCATTCCATTGGCCATTTTCATCCTGATACTCATAAATAAGCTCTGCTTTAACCTTACGGTTATCACTGCCAATATCATCAACAGCAGCAAAAATACCAAACTCATCTCCTTCAGTGAGCACTTCACCAGACACAGGGCCTATTAGTGCAATTTTAGGGATAACAGTGTCATCAATTTTACCGACCCGAACAATTTGTGATTTGCCTAAATTTCCCAGAATATCATAAGCCATTACTTGAATAGCAAAGCTATCCACTCCCTGGGGTGGATCAATGGATGCGCTGAAATTAACTTTTTGAGCTGAGCTGCCTGTTTCAGTGGTTTTATTTTGATAACGAGTAGCAACCAACTGTCCATTCACATAAAACAGGACTCGGTCTACTCCATCAAAACCAAGATCATCTTTCACCTCAGCGGTAATTTCCAACGGTTGCCCATCAATCACAACCGACTGGTTATTATCAGGTTTGATAATTGCTACCTTGGGTGCTTGGTCTTTGGTGATATCAATAGTCAGCAAACCACCAGGTTGGGAGCGATAACCATCAATATCTTCTGCAATAGCTCTAAATTGTACTTTTTCACCCGGTTTTCTAGGAATAGTGTAATGGAACTGGAAGGGTGCTGTTTCGTCCGTTTTTAACTTAATATCTTTAGTGGGGTCTGCCGGATCTACCACCTGATAAAAACTAATGCGTTGAATTCCAACCCCATCTGGATCAACAGCAGAGGCTTCTAATATAACTTCTCTACCTTCAGCAATGGCTGTTGATAAAGAAGCTTCCTTGTTTTTCTTACCGTATTCTTTTGCTTTTCTATCAAATACCTTGATCGCTATTTGATGCGGTGGTTGATTACCCAGCAAACGAATTGCTCTAACATCACTTGGGGTGCTATTACCTGCTCCATCCGTAGCAATGGCTTCAAAGGTTAAGCTTAATTCCTTGGGTAAATCCCCTTCTCCTTGCCAATAATCTTTAATGGTTCCTATTTTAAATTGCCCTGCATAAGGTGCTTGTAAAGCAATCGACTTACCAATTACCTTATCACCATACTTCAATAAAAACTGTACTGATGCCACTCGCACATTATCTTCAGTTTCAACCAGAAAATCTAAATAGCCTTTTTCTCTCACACTGGCATTTGCTTCAGGTTTTACTACTGTTACAGGGTTTGGTCCTTCTTCATCTTTAACGACAACAACTCTTGTGGTTTCTACCGTACGAGCAACTCTTGCCTCAGCATCTGCAGTATATTTTTTCTCTACAGCTTGGGCAGACAACAGAATATCTTTTCCTGCCTGACCATAAGGAATATTAATTAAAAATTCATAAGGGAATTGAGCATCGGTCAGGGTTTTATTACCGGAAATCAGCCCTTTAACATTTAACGACACATGCTCAATACCTAAATCATCAATAGCATTGACTTGTACGAGTAACAACTCGCCTTCAATTCGCTTGATCAGCCCTGTAGATGAATCAGGTTTAGGTTCAGCAATGACAACGACTGGGCTTTCATCTTCAACAATTTCTAGTGAAAGTGGTTTACTGATCGTGTGCTTATCTAACGCATCTTTATATTTATTACCGAAGCTATCAATCGCATCAACTTTTAACTTCAAGATATTTTTACTTTTATCTTGTTTGTTAAATGCTGGCACATCGACAATAAAGTTATAAGGCGCTGCCTTTAACTTCATATCATAAATGGCTTGTTCTGGGTTAGCATTACCCGTATGGAAAACAGTCAAACGCAGGTGGTCAATCGCTACATCATCAAATGCATTGACATTAACGTATAACTTATCCCCTTCTGCTACTTTGCTACCATCCAATGGCTCTACAATATCAATATTAGGCTTTTCATCAACTCTGATTGAAAGAGCCTTCTCTTTCATCTCAGGGTTACCGTTGCTATCTGTCGCTTCCACTTTTAGCCAGATATCAAAGCGGTGATCTTCAGTAAAGCTACGCTGATCAATACCAAACTGTTTAATTAGTTCTAAAACACGCTTGCTATGAACCACCTGCTTATACACCGGGGTTTCAATATTAGGAGTACGATCATTAAAGTCTTTATCCTCAATACCCTGAATTGTCCTCACCAACTGGTAAGGCTGTTTTATGTAGCGGCCATCAGGGGAGTGTAAGCCATAAGTAGTATAGAGCTTAAGCTGGTTAACTTTTACATTATCAAACGCCTGAATACTAGCAGTAAAATCGGTGTTTTCTATAACACCATCTAACTCTGTTAGTTTATCAATGCTTATTTTTGGTGCTATTTTATCAGCTTCTGCCTTAAAAGTGACTTGATCACTACCTATTGCATTATCACTATCTGTAATCGTTGCCTGGATTGTGACATCCTCAGAATTACGCACAAGCCCACTTGGGATTTTCATAGCAAACTTAATTTGCCGTGAATTAGCACTGTCAACTCGACCAAAATCCCTCGCCAAAGTACGATTGTAATTCGTGGCTATGTCATTAAATATTTCATCAAAGTCATTGTTATAACTTTGATCAATTTTGGTGTCTAACCTCACATGCGTAATGGGTATATTCTGGTCTTTCACAGATATCTTTATTTTGTTCTGTGACAACTCCCGGTCATCAGCAACAACAACTACACCTTCAATTAATAAAGTGCCAGCAACTATTTTTTGTTTTTTAGTAGGAGACACTAGACGGACTTGTGGCGCCATATTCGCCATCGGGTGAATTAAAATGGTTCTTTTAGCAACCTGATTTAATGTATCAGTAAGAACAATCTCATATTCTGTAGGTTCAGCCTCGTTAAACTTAATTTTAAATGCTTCTTTCGCATGTTTAACCCAAGGCTTAGGGCATGATGTAATATAGTTCTCACTAGCAATTGGATTACCCAAATCCCCTGTACGAGACTTTTTGTAAATAGCAAATGATTTCAGACCAACATCATCATTTACCTGAGCGGCTATCTCAAAGGTTTCTCCTTGGCGTAACCAAAACTCACCATAATTAATTCGAACAGGATCGGTATAATTAATTTTAAATTCACTACCCACTAAGTAACTGCTAAAACGGGTAAGTTCAAAGTGCGGTACCTCATTTGTCACAAGCGGTAAATCCACTTGCTCAACAGCACGACGACCCGCTTTATCTTGCGCAACAACCTGTAAACTTAACTCACCTTGGTTGAATTCAGCAGGTACTTGATAAAACAGTTTATAGGTATCATCTTTTTTAAAGTACTGACCACCTAGCTCTTGGATTTTTTCGCCATTTTCAAATAATTGCAGACGTTCAATACCATGGCTATTGTCTTTAACCAATGCCTTCAAATCAAAACGTTGGTGTGGTTTGGCAATAGTGCCAGAAAGCGGGTTTTCAATGGTTAATTCAGGACGCAATAAATCACTGGACACTGAATGCTGGGTAAGCACTTTTAGCGCTACGGCATCACGAATGCTGCTTAAGTGGTCAACCGCATGAGCTAACGTCACCACTAGATCACCTGGTGTTAACCAGTTAGGTACAGCAGCCGCTGTCGTATAGCCAAATGATTTTTTATGAGCATCAATGCTTGGAATTAAACCTAACCACGCCCATTTAGTATTTTGATCAGCGCTTTCACTATTAACAGCCGTATTATCTCGCACCATTAAACTAATGGTTGCAGGAGCCTGGCTAACATTAAACTTATGCTGATCTATTTCATAAATGCGATGTGCAGGAGCAGTCCATTCAACCACAATCGCTTTTAACCAGCTCAGTGCAGGTTGACTTTGATTGATTGTGTTACCAGTATTGATTGCATTCCCAGCATTATTAGCTAACTCAGGATAAATAATAATTTGGCTGGAATGCCGCAGTGACCTAGCAAAAGGCATCAGCGACTCATTTAATTTTTCGTCAATCGCTAATACTTGATCAAGTTCTGCTTTGGATAAAACCTTCTCGCTCTCACTGGCAAGACAAACATTAGTACTTAAGGTTTTAACCCGATATTGAATATTAGCAGGAACATCCCCAGCAATTGCCAATGAGGTTAATTGAGTTATTTTGCCAATATTTGAAGAAACAACTAATTTGCCAGCTTTTGTTGTTTTTAACCACTCACTATTGTTAATTTGCAGAGAGATATCCTGACTGGCTTCAGGATAATTTATTTCAATCGCTGGAAAGTAAACGTTCTTGTTGCGTGAATCCGGAACAACTGTTAAACCTTTTGGCTGTCGGCTATTTTGTTGGCCGGTATTTTCATCCAAAGCAAGTGCTTCATGCTGATAAAAGCCTTGCAAGGAACTATACAGTGTAGCTGTTTTAATAGGCAGACCACTATCAGCATAATTATCATCAACCTGCCAGTTAATTAAGCTTAACAGACCTTGCTCCCAGTCCTGTTGCTTATGCTCTGCCATGGGTTTAATAACAGGTGCAGGGTCTGGATGTAGCTGAATTTTATGATCATATTCTGCTTTATTACCTAAAGCATCTTCCGCCTCTATGCGTAAGACTAAAGTACGCTGCTCAGTTACAGGGTTATATTTAGCCAACGACACCTTATCATTGTAATAACGTACCAGATCTGTATCAGCTGTATCTTCAGCTAATACTTCTTCTGTCTCACCATCCAGCCAATAAATTTTATAATGCTTAACATAAGATTGGTCAGAAATCTTAATATCTATTTTATATTTTTGCTGGTCATAAAGTAGCTTTTCTGGCTCTAATACGCTGATAACAGGCGCATCTTCATCCTTTAAAATATGTACAGGAATAGCCGGGCTTTGCTCCTCATTGTAGCCATTATCTCTTACAGTGACAGTAAATGAAGCCGATTTGCCTGCATATTTTACGAACTCAATCGGTAGTGTAATAATTCCTTTAAACGAAACATGATAGCGCTCAGCGACTTTCACTTCACCAAATGTACCAGGATTTGGTAAGGTGATTGCTTCTACTTCAGGTGTTGCACTAAATTCTGTCCAATCAACGACTTGTTGTTCACCATCAGGTAAGGTGAACGTGACTTTAACATTATTAATATCAATATATTTATCATCCCAGGCTTCACCTTTAATTTTAAAGGTCTGACCAGGATAAAGGGATACGGCTTCTAAGGGTTCTATTAAAGTTAAGCTAGGTTTATTTTGGTCATGTAAAATAGCTAAGGTTAATATTTCTTCAGTGGTTTGCCCAACTATCCTACCATTAACTGATTTATTATCTTTAGCAAATACACCAACTTTTACCTGACCTGTTTCAGGCAAATGGGGTACATGCATGCTTCTTACGATATAATCACCATCCTCAACTGCTGCAGCTAATTCAGATGACTTAATTGTTTCACGTACCAACTCTCGAACAAGCTGACCACTCTCATCATATTGCCGAATAAAGAAATAAACTTCGGTTAGTTTTCTATCATCATTCACCAGCGCAGCGAGTTGAAACGACTCACCTTCGACCAAACGTGAACCATGGGCTGGTGTACGAATACTGATCGTAGGTGGTGTATCACGACTGATTTGATAATGCCATATGGTCGGTTTCGTTTTATTTTCAAAACTGTCTTCTGCTGTTAATTCAATATCAATACCTGCTTTTGCTTCCTCTTTGGTTAACTCAGGTATGACAAACGAAAAACTACCTGTTTCTCTTTTGGTTAGCTCAGCATACTTTTTAGAAAATAAATCTTGAGAGCCATAAGTTGCCTTTAATGATTTTAAACCATTGTTATCTGCTGCAACCCATTTAAATGTAACAGACTGCCCAATAAATAGCTCTGAACCTTGCGCTGGGCTGGTTAATGCAAACTTAGGCGCCTCTGTATCATTTTTAATCGATATTGCTTTAGTGGCTGTGGTAGCAAACTGCTCAGTATTACGTTTATCGTAAGCGGTAACAGTTAAACTGAGAGTTTGATTTTTATTCGCTAGTTTTTCAGTTAAGGCTGCCAGTTTAAAGTCTTCAGTATGCTGGACAATTGCCTGGGGGATTAATCTATTTTTGTTAGTGCTTGCACTCAGCAGTTTTTCTATTAAGGTTTTGCCATTTTCATCCGTTAATACAAACTTTAATGCAGTAACCGCTAAATCGTCCGTTGCAGTTAAGCTAAGACGAATGTCATCTTTAGTACTGTAAGCTGATTTATCTAAAGTCAGATTTTTAATTTCTGGTTTTTGATCTCGTTTTACTTCAATAACAATCGCTGCTGGGGTTTTGTTACCTGCCTCGTCTTCAGCTACTACAGTGACTTGATAGCGTTTCACTTGAAGGCTTTCATCACCCACTTCAAACTTAGGCACTGTAACCAGCTTAAGTGCTGAATAGGCATTTAACCCAGTAGGCACCACTTGGGGTGGAAAGTCCTTACCCGTCAGAATATGTTCTTCATTACCTGTTAATTCATATCTCTGATTAGTTCTTTTTATGCCACGAACCGTTAGCTTGGTTACACCAATATTGTCATAGCCAGCTACTTTAAAAACTATTTCAGAATCTTCCGTAACAGCTGCAACACTTTCATTGCCCGCTGTCATTATAGCCACTGGAGATACTATATTTAGTACGGGCGGTTGTTCATCATAACCTAAGGTAACTTTAATCGTTTCACTGGTTTTGCTGACATCATTAGTGTCTGTCGCAACAGCGTAAATAGCGAGAGTTTGTTCTTCTAGTTTATCTTTAACCAAATTTTCCGGGGTTTGGTAGTTGACTGAAAAAGGGGCTTGGTAATCCGCACCAACACTGACACCATTGACAAAGAACTCTATTTTTTTAATGCCTACATCATCTGTGGCACTCGCTCTCAACTCTATTATTTCCCCTGAAGTGACATGCTGCCCTTTAACGGGGCTGGTCACAGCAACTGTTGGTGCCTGATCACCTTGAACTGAAACTTTTCGTTCAGATGAAACCACTACTTGACCATGCCAGTCAGTTACCCGAACCGATAGTTTAATAACCTCGCCTAACCAGCTTTTGCTAATGGGTAACTCAAAACTTTCCAGCTTGCCAGATGCTTGATAGTTATTGTTTTTATCTTCAGAACTTAAGGCTTTTTTCTCTTCGGATATATGCTTGGTTTTAACAACTTCACCATCAACCAGTAATTCCACTTGAGTGCCTTGATATAAAGTATCATCAATCACCTCTGTGGTAACCACTAAGTTTTCCCCAACAGTCGCACTGCTGTTAGGGATAGGATTTTTAATAAATACTGTTGGTCGTTGGTTTTTCAATACCCGTAATAGCCGAGCAGGGCTATCTTGGTAACCGCCCCCAGCAACATGTACTCTGGCATAGACACTCACACTGGTTGTGTCTGCAGAAATATTGGGTGCATTCAGTTTTAATTGCCAGACCTCATAAAGTGCTGTTTTTTCTTTACCATCAGCACCTTTAAACTTTCGTTGTTCAATAATAGGGAAAGTGACTTCACCTGCTTTTGTGCCATCATGGAAGATTTCTATACGAGTAATGCCACTACTTGACTCTATATTAGGGATAACACCCAATTTAGTAGCCAGTGCATAGCGATAAGGTGAATTTTCAACCACACGATTATTATTCACCGGCTGATCGATTGTATATTCTGGAACCACTGGCTTTTCAGGTGGAACAACCGACACTTGTTGTACTTGTGACTCAACTGCTTGATTTAAGCTATCAGTCACTACAGCTTTAAAAGACAGTTGTGATCCAGCCATGGATTCAACGGTTTGAAAGTTTATTTGATATGGAGCCTCAATCACCTCATCTAACAGATTCCCATTCAACCAAAATTTAACAGACTTAATTGCCACATCATCATTGACAACAGGTTTCAACTCAATTGATTCACTTGTTATTACCTTTTTAGGTAAAGTAAATTCAATTGTCGGTGGGGCATCCTTAGCCACTACATTGGTTGTAAAGGTTAGTCCTGGTAATAGTGGAGATGAGATCATCAACTTACCTGGCACAGATTCAGGAATAACAGCCTTTGCCATCAGCTCATTATTTTTATTGAGTTTTAGAACTTCACTGACCGCACCGGCTAGTTTTATCTCTACTGGGAAATTTGCTGTTACTTCTACTGGTGTCTCTTCACCTTTAAAATAGGCAACAACTGGTGGCAGCTTAATAAATTGATTCAGTCCATCAATTGTCAATACATCTGTTACGTCCTTAAACGCTAACCTCTCTAAGGTTTTAGAAAAATGTGCAGTAACTGGTACACTCACTTCAGGTAAACCAGGGTATAAAACGGTTACTGCAACCTGTTCGTCTTTAAACTCTTTTTGCGGAATTAATACACCAGAATCTGTTACTTTAACTAAATCTGGACGAGAGCTTTGATACTGTATGCCAGTCCCTAAACCTGGTAACTGGGTAGCACCTCTAAACTGAAAATCCACTACAGGTGTCAAGGCAACCGTTTCTAAAATATTAGTCAGGTTAACATTTGCAGGAAAAACACTCAGTGATTTTGCTTTTTCTTCAACATCGGTCCCTGTAAAGCGTAATTCACTTAAGGATTTTTTATTGCCAGAAGCATCAACTGCTGTAGCTTCAATTAATAAAATACCATCATGTTGCAGTGCTTCAGCAGTGAGCTGTTGTTTAAAAGGAATAGTAAAACTAAATTCCGTTTGACTGTCGGTTTCAGGAAATTGCCTAACGGTTCCCTGAGTAGCTAAAAATGCTGATTGTTTAGTAGCCTGAATGACGCCACCATTATTACGTAGATCACTAGCTCGCAGCCCTACCACATTGACTGCTAAGTAAGCTAAGTCAATATTATCATTACTGTTTAGTACTAATCGTAAAGCTTGCTGATCATCTAACGCTGAAAAACCAACTGTATTAATTGCTAATTGAGGCTGCTGATTATCTTCAAGAATAAATTGTTCGCTGTATGTTTCAGTGCTGCCATCAACAAAATGTACGTCTACTGATGGATTAAGAAAGTCCTCGGTCGCTGCATCCAAGGTAATTTCACATCCACCCAGCTGTTTGTTAGCAATCGCTTCGTTAACGGGGTATTTTTTATCTCTATATAAAAAATAATCAATTTGAGTACAATCCGACACATTCAGAGCATACTGAATTTTTTTGATGGATTGATGCAACCTTTGTTTAGACCGCAGGTCATAATTCACGGTGGAAGCGTTGGCCATGGCTGCCATAAAGGCAATTACCCAGGCGAAAAATGCAGCGATTTTACTAAATTTCATACAGCGAGAGACTACTTATGCAATTAAACTACAGCGAAGAAAGTGCGCAAAAATTTATACGGCAATTGTGTCAATACGTTTAATAGCAACATGGCTGACGACAATAAAAAGTGATAGTAGCCACCAAACCTGCCAAAAAGCATTATCTGAACCGTAAAATAAGCACACATAAATTCTGTAGAATATATCACACAACATGTTTTGTATCCAAGTGGTAATAACCTCTCTGTTACAAAACTTAACAACTTCCCACTCTATACTTTCTTCTAACAATTCGCCCTGCCCTATCAAGCAAACTTAATCAAACAACGATAAAAATATAACCAAATTTAGGGTTACTTGTAGCTTAAATATCTGGCAAAATAACCGCCCACTATTTTTTGATTAAATTTTATTCATCAAGATTTGTAGTGTGAACAGACTACTTATAATTTAAGTCAGTTGCTGTACAGATTATTCTCGCGGTTTTTCCACCACTCTTACAAAAGAGTGTCACAAGGCATGGTTAGCAGCTATACAGGCAGTAATAATAAATGTTGTTAAAGCGGTTATTCAGTTTGGCAGCGGCCATATTTGGCCTTTCACAACTCCCTGCTTATGGGTTAAATCCTAATGGTTTTGAACAAGGGATTCATTCTGGTTACGTATTCGCCAGAGCTATTGTTAAAGACAAGAGTGGTTATCCGCTTTGGGCTGAATATAACCAAGCAGGAGGACATACCCGTATTCCTGTGAGTGGTGAACAAGCAGCACAATCTCAGGTAATTTCAGGAAATACTTATCGTAATTTTATCAAACAATATGATGACTTAAAAAAGCTGTATAATAATCAAGTTGAATTACTGCCTATTAATCAATACAACAGCTTTCGTAATAATAACTCGCTTAACTCCGCATTAAACCAGCCTATTAAAAACCTGCCTCTATTACCCGCTGATACAAAAGTAGTTGCTATTCCCGCTTTACAACACCGAGGAGTAACTGATGGCGAGCAACTGGTTATTAAATCATTCCCCGTTGATTTACTAAACTACCCAACTATCGATGATAATATTCAGTCTTTATTAATTGCGGAAAATGGCGAAATTTTATACCAAAGCCAAAATCGTATTGGTTATCTCACTGCATTTGGCACCAAAAAAGAAGGTGACCAAGTAGAAGATAGCTCAGAATATAAATCCAGTTCTATTAGCGGTAGACTACAAAGCTTCTTTGCACCTATACCTGGTGTATCAATTGAAAGTGTTACTGGTTACGTGAATGGTTATGGCGTAACCGATGAAAACGGGCGCTATACAACCTCTTATCGTGTATCACCCTGCCCTGGTTTTAGCTACTCACCCACGGTCCATTCTTATACCCGCCTTTATTACAGTAACTTTAACCCAAGAGGAAAACCTACAGTTCCTTATTATATCCAAAAACAGTCATACGACTTGTGTGATGGTAGATCAGCTTACATTAACAGCACTAGCATAGCAGGACTAATGTCTCATATAGATAGTCAAGCAGCGACTAGCCTAATACCAGACAATATCACACGTATAGATATACCCGTTGCAGTCCATTTAATCAGCGGCCAAGTGATTTTTAATAACGTTGAAATCACCGAAGATAGAACCACTTATACAGCAGAAGCCAGCCCTGAAACCCTAATGCTGCAAGAAGGACTGGACTATGATGGTGATGGCACAAAGGACAGAATTGTTCGGGGTAAAATCAATCCAGATGATGGTCTTTTTGTTGACGATGCTGAAGGTGACCTGCAAGGTGTTTATTTATCCAGCAATGACCGGGGAAATGGTAAGCCGAATTTTACCAAACTGATTGATAAACAATCTCATACTACCCCTCAAGGTTTATTAAAAACGATTAGCAAAGAAGACTTAGCCAATACCGATATTTATGTGTTTCGTGAGTCTACTGGCGAATTAATTACTGAGCGGGTTGGGCTCAGTGATAATGAAGCCAAACTTCGTAAAGAAACCGGTATCAGTAAAAATAATAACTTTTACTATCAAATGATGGTACGCAGCCCAGAAGACTCTTTTAGTATTAAAAGGCGCCTATATGATAACTGGAGCGATTGGCAAGCCAAAAATAAAATGAACCCTGCCCTGTTTGAACATAAAGCAGATCATTTACGCACAGGTGAACCCATTCGAGTAATCGCCATTAATCGGGCTACGGGCTATATCGGCACTGCATTAACCACCCTGGGCAGTACTCAGGCTGGTGGTAACATTACCTCTCCGGTACCTACTATTATTATGTCACCCCCCAATTTAAAAGTATGGGCCACCCGTCGTTACCAACCACAAGGGATTAAAGCCAATGGCGATGCAGAGCGTCATAATATCGGCAATGAAGGGGCAGCCTTAACCAGTGACTATATTATTGAAGTACATACCGAGTGGTTGGATGAAAATGACCGACCATTACCTGCCGAGTTAGAAGGTCGTGGTTATACGGCACGTTTAGCCAAAATTGTGCAAGACCCCAGCAACAGTGATGATCCATTAGCAGCCAGTCAGATTCATGAAATTGCAATAGACCCTGGTCGCCGTTTGCAGTTGGTGAAATTTACTGAGGGAAATGCCGGTAACTTTCATTACTATTTTCAGGTTAATGGCAACCCAATCGATCGGGAAAATGACTTTTCTAGCAACCCTGATCATGATGGGGTATTAAAATACCGGCCAAAAACCTATGTACCTTTACAAGTACAGCTTTATGACGAGAAGCATACTCTTGCCCGAAAGGCAGAGTTGCAGCGTATAGATAAAGAAGACGAGTTTGAGCCTATTTACCATTGGGTCTATCGTCCCGAGTTACAGTTTTCTGTTTATGATTTAGAAATAGACGCCATCCGCCGTAAAACGGGTGACGATAAAACCGTTAATATCTATGGTGAAGAAATACCCGTCATTAGTGGTAGTGACAATGCCTTAGAAGTAGCCTTCGATTTAATCAGTCCAGCCTTTAATCAACTGGAAACCATCGACGGCAAACGAGAATTTGTGTTAGCCATGGGCGAGCAAGAATATGGCTTTGAAGTAAAACGAGAAGGCAGCGAACAAACTATCATCTTTAATAATATCGAACACCTTTCTGAAATCGAACCAGAAGATTATCTAACCCTACGACTATTTCTAAATAATGATGCCAGTAATATTTTGTGGGAGTATGCGTTTGAGTATCTTTCAATTGATCATCTGCTGATAGGTAATGATAATGAAGACGAAGATACCATTTACTTATCAGCTGACAACCCTACCTTACCATTACAAGCGTATTTAGTAGGATATGCCACCCGTAAACCTGAAAATAAACAGCCTGTAACTGTCATTTGGTCTAACCCAGAAAAAACAGGCTCATTTAGTAAAGCGGCTGAAACAGACAACAATCATGGGGTATTTGCTACTGACTTTACAATGAAACCAGTAAGTGGTTTAACTGCAACCGTTACGGCATCATTACAAGGTATTACTGAAACTACAGCCTCTTTAAATAAAAAAATCAAGGTTATACCTGGCAAACCAGCCAAACTGTCTGTAAAAGAATCAGGTAAACCAGAGCCGCTCGGTTTAAAACAATGGACAATAGAGGCAACTGTATACGATGCACATGATAATCTGGTAGCTGATGGTAGCGATGTTAAGTTTTCGCTATCTGGTCAGGCAAAGTTTGTTCATATGGATTCAGGCACAACAAATGGTAAAGCCAAAGCAATTATTACTGGTAATGGTTGGACTGATGATAATATCACAATTAGTGTTTCTGCTGGTGGAGTAACAGAAACTCTGCAATCCAGCACTTCTGAACTCATCATCAACCTTGATGTTCCCAATAACCTTTATACTGCACATGAGTATCCCGTTTCTATTCGTGTGGCAACGGCTAATGGCCAACCTGCCGCTAATGTACCAGTAGACTTGTCATCAACTTTTGCGCATTTTAAACCGAGCTTAGTCACCACCAATCATCAAGGCATAGCAACCGCTACCATGATGACTCCTCTTATTGCAGGTAAGGGGAGTATTTATGCTAAAGCGGGATACGCAGGGTATAAGAAGTTAGCGATTCAAATTAACCCAACAGTTGACTCAAGCTTGGATATGGAGCAGGCGTTGATCACTGGTGATGTTGCTCAAGATGGCTATGCCCCATTTCAACGGTATGATGGTGTCAAACTTGGTGTTGGCTATAAGGCACAACATACAATTTCTATTTTGGGGCAAGCAAATGGGAAACAAAAAGTCAGCTTAGGTGATGTTTTCGACCCTAACTTATCACCACTTGCTGCCTATTATATGAATCAACTAGACACTGATGAGGACAAGAATTTAGCGCCTGATGAAACAGGTCACTTCCCTGCGTTAGCTGAAAATATCACCATCGCAAAAGATCATATATTAGGTCGTGGTCATAGCTATGCTTTTACAGGGGGCGATAGCGACTCTCAAATCCGCTTATTAAAATCAGAGCCATTACAGAAATCTACAGCAACTGGATTTCGGCTTGAGTTTAAGGCCAGTAAAGCTGGAGGTGCTCTTGTTGATTTAGCAAAAGGTCAAACATTACAACTAGCGTCTGATAATAAATTAGTGTACTGGTTAAAAACAGACACTGGCATTTATAAGTTAGAGTCAGCACCTATTACATTAAATGAATGGCATACAGTAGCCGTCAGATATTATCAAAATAAAGTCGAGTTGTACGTTGATGACCTTAAGACAGCTTATCAAGCTGTTGCAGAAGGCAATATCAACTATCGTGGTCAGCAACTGCAAATAGGAAGTGGTTATCAAGGGTTAATTAACAGTCTGCGCTTTTATGACTGGAATAGTGCTCCCTTAGTCACAATTGGTGATGCAACTACCCATACAGCTAGTTTGAATGCTGAAGGAAAGACGCAAGTTGTCGTTCAATCGACAGGACAAATGAACACGGATGGTAAGTCGATAAGAATATTGCGCATAGGCATCAATGCAGGAGAAACCAGACAGTACTTATCGCTTATTTCAAAAGATGCCTATACGCAACTTGCAGGTCAGTATATTGAAACTGCTTATCAAGGTGGGCCTCCTATCAATATTGCAGGCTGGGATACTGTCAATCAACCTGCTGGCTCAATGCCTTTACAGTTCTTCATGTCACAGGCTCATGCCGCTTGGTGGGACTTCTCACTTGATGATGTATACGATGCATTAAAAGAAGTTGCCAGCTGGGTCGTTCCCTTTGAAGAGTTTGAACAAATGATTCTTCAACTGGGTTATCTGGTAGATGGTGATGAACGATTCGACCCAGTTAGTTTAACCATTAATGGACTCATTGTTGCCTCAGCTTTTCCGGTTGCTAAGCCAATACAAGGTATTTTAAAAGTACTAAAACCATTCATTAAAAAGCCTGCTAACCGCAAAATGATTAAAATGTTTGCTGAGGTATTGGGTGATGGCGTTAAGTATGCAGTACATGAACGAAAACTGGATAAATTAGCAGCAATAGTACCGTTTGTATTAACAGTAGGCGAAATATTATCTGATGAAGAATCACGAAAAGCGATTCCTCTATTTATTAGCACACTAAGTAGTGCTGAAGATTTAAGTGCCTGGATTCAATATCTAGCCCTACCAGCTAACGGCTGGGAAGGTGACACTATACCCAGTGTGATGGATGGGGATGAGCAAGCGTATAATCACAAGCTTCCACTTAGCTTTATGGTGAAAAGTGCTTATGCATCATCATTTAGAGGACCAAGGTATACTGCTAGAAGGGTTGCAGCTAAAGCCATTGCCAAAGTGATACGTGAAGTTGTTGAAATTGACGGAGCTCGAGCGAGACTTTTAAAAGAACCAAAAGATCTATCACGAGTACTCAAACAAATAGTTGATAATATAAACAAAACACAACACAAGGAGTTTAAACGATTTTTATTTAAAAAATCTTTCCTTAAAGGATGTATTATTGCATACAACCGAGGTATTAGTCGTTTAAGAGAATTTATAAGAGGCCGAGATAAAACACGCGTCGACCCACGCTGGTTAATTGGCAGTATGGTTATTCTTGAAGAAGCGATAGTTAACAATAAAATAACTGAAGAAATAGCAGTTCAAGTACATGGTCTTATGGCCGATGCTTTTATTGGCAGTAATAGCCAACGTGCTCAGTCAACAAGGTATGGAGCTAGATTTCACCTATTAGAAGCTGCTTACTGGTACTTAAATCCAAATTATGAAATAGTAAGTATTGAAGGCATTAGAGATATACACTTTTTTATTGAAGATACTGATGGAGAGCCTTCCATTTTTACGAAGAAACCTTATAACCGAACGGTTGATATTATATTAAAGCGAAAAGGACATAAAAAAGAAACATGGGCAGAGCTTAAGTCAAAAAAACATCCTTTCAAGAAAAGTGAATTTAAAGAATTTAAAATCAAGTCAAATATAAAAGGAAAGCACAGTATACACAAAGAATTCTTTGCTGATTTTACAGCTTATAATTACATAGAAGACTTACTAGATACTGAAAAAGTTTCTAGTAATATTGGCTTTATTTGGCGCTTTCACCACTTTAAGGTTAAACGCAATGCTCATAATTCTATAATTGAGCAAGGCCCTGATAAGAAAGATTTAAGCAACGCTAGAGAATGGTTATGCAAACCAGCAAAAGCAAAAGATATTGAAAGTATATTTAAAGCAACATTCAATATTGATACCAGTGAGAAAGTAAATAATCAGTGCAAAAAATATCACTCTAATGATATTCAAAGAGTAAAGCCAGAAGCATATTTTGCTCCAATGTTAGTCACTGGAGACTGGATTAAGGACTTACAAGATGAAATTTGAAGTTAGAAATGAGGCTTGGTTACTTCAGGACAAACAGTGGATGAGGGCTAGGAAAGAACAATGGAAGTATTTAGAAAAAAAGGTAAAAAAAACAGATGCATTTAATAGAAAACAACGGGGTTACCTAAAAGATTACTTTCTTAAAGGGATAAGGCCTGAGTATGACTATATTGATAACCCCATGCCAATTCCTTTATTATTTATGCTTTGGTTCCACCCAGATCATAGCGAAGCTTGCTGGGATAAAATCATCAAGTATATTTGGAAAATGCCAGATGATATAATTTATGAGCATTATAGGTTTTCCATTGATATTTTTAGAAAAAATGCAGGCTCACCATTTGACTACTTTCCTGAAGAGGGATTTTCTGATGGATTTATGGGTGGACTAGAAGAAAGAATTTTTATACTGTTATTTGGTGAGAAGTTTAAAACACATATCTACATATCGAATAAGTGGCAACTTAATTTTGAAGATATCCAACTATATCCTGCAAGATGGTTTTATCAGATTATTTGGTTAAACAAATCTATAAATAAAACCAATCCAACAGTCTATTGGCAGTACGATCATGCAGTTAACGCTTGTATTGAACATTTACAAAACGAGGATATCAAAGCTTTTTTGGGATTACACAAGCCTGGTTTTTCTGAGAGAAAAGAACGTGCTAAAACCAGGTTCTATGAATATCTTAATGTCTTAGCTAGCGACAACTACCCTGAAGGCGAGTTTAGAAAACGTTATATTCAAAAAATGCGAGCTAAGTTAGATGAAGGAAATATCCCACCGTTATTAGATGAACTATGGCAGAAAGCCAAGAAAGGTGAATTGGCCATTGACTAGTCAAAAAGTCGTATTTAAAATAAGGCCCTCAGCTTGGTTAACTAGTGACCGTGAGTGGCTAAAACAAAGAAAAAAAAGCTGGGATTATATTAGTAAAAAATTAAATCATGTTCATAGTATTGAGATAGACAGAAAACAACGGACTTACTTGAAAAATTATTATCTTAAGGGCATCAGGCCAAGATATGACCTCTTTTTGAATGCAACCCCCATCCCGTTGATTTTTATGCTTTGGTTTCATCCTGATCAAAGTGAAAAGTGTTGGCAAGAAATTATAGACTACATTTATCAAATGCCGGATATAGTGGTTTATGAGCACTATAAATTATCCTTTAGTATTTTTATGGAATGCTCAGGCAATCTAAATAGATTCTCACCAGCGTCTGGTTTTTCGGATGGTTTTATGGAAGGGCTAGAGGAAAATATGTTACCTGTTCTTTTTGGAAAGACTAATGAAAGAATACTCTCTATCTCAAAAGGATGGAGTTTGGATAGATATAGCTGTACTGGTGGTTCCCATCCAGCTAGTTGGTTTTATTCATACTCATTTTTAACGTCTGACATTAACAAAGTAAATAGATCATTGTTTACTCAGTATGGGTTTGCCATAGATTTATGTTTTTCACAGCTTAATAACAAGTGGATTGAAAGATTTTGTGGAAAAAATGCCCCACCTGTTCCAGGTCGAAAAGAGAGAGAAAGAAGTCGCTTTTATAGTTATATAAACTATCTAGCCTCAGATAAACAGCCCGAGGGAGAATTTAGAAAAAGCTACCTAGAAAAACTGAGAGAAAAACTAAATAAAGGAGATATCCCACCTTTATTAGATGAGCTATGGCAGAAAGCTAAGAAAGGTGAGTTAACTGTTGATTAGTAGAGCTTTTTAAATCATCTTTACGGAGTAAACAAAAAACTATGTCAAACCCATATGCAGTACCCGACGCCAACTTAAAAGTTGCTCAAGAACCAATACAGGAAATATCCACTTTACCAAGAATCAGTGCCTGGTTGGTTTTTTTATTTACTTTTATCACGGGTGGTATCTACGGCATGTACTGGCTATACCACCGCAGCCGATTGATTAACCAGTTTTCACCAAAGGTGATTTCTCCGGTTTTAATCAACCTAACCATGTTTACTTACATCGCTTCTTTCGCAGCTTCATTTGCGGCGGAAGACATAGTCATGATAATGATCAATTTAATTATTACCTTAATTTCCATTATTCTTTATATTGTTTTGCTTCTTGCGGTTAAAGATAGGTTAAACCTAATCACCCGCTCTAACAAAGGTGACAACTACTTTATCAGCAGTATTTTTACACTCTTGTTTTTTAATATTTATCTGCAATATAAGATCAACCAGATTATTGATGGTGAGAGTTAGTAGTTCACTCCATAAAAAGCAGGTTTTCCTAAAAATTTAACACCAACACAACCAACCCTAAGGAGTAAATAAGTAGTTATGTCTAATCCCTATGCAGCACCTGATGCAAGTTTAAATAGTAATAAAGCCATTGAAAACATTAGTGAGTTCCCTCGTTTTAGTGCTTGGGGCGTATTCTTTTTTATGATGTTTTTTGGTTTTATCTACTACCCAGTTTGGTTCCACAAGAGAACAAAAGTACTCAACTCTATTACCCAAAGACCTATTTCTGGCGTATTAACAGGTATAGCCTTAGTTGGGTACGTTGCAATGATACTGTCATTGTTTTTCATTTCTGGTTTAGCTTCACTTGCCCTAGTTGGCTTTATTTCTTTAACCATGACGGTTGTCTATATCATTTGGCTTTATGCATTTAGAAATAGGCTTAATGAACTGACTGGTTCAAAAAGAGGAGATAAATATTTTGCTGGAGGTATTAAAACCTTCTTTTTCACCAATATTTATCTGCAGTATAAAATCAATCAGATTATTGATGGTGAAAGGTAGTTTTAGTCGGCTTTACCTTCTTCCTTACTTAGCTTTATATTGCTGAACTCACTGTTCATGGTTACTATAAAACCATGAACAACAAACCAAATCTGTCTCCACCCTTTAGAATATTTCTCAGCATTCGCTGGAAGCTGTGTATCTTGGTTGTTATCGCTACCAGCCTGGTAGCCTTGACCATGTACAGCTTTATGCAGTGGAGTTTTGATCGTGGTTTTCTTCGCTACATTAACCAGCGTGACAGTGCGCAGCTTGAAAAGTTAGTGCCGTCGTTGACAAGTTATTATCAGCAACAACAACAAAGCTGGCAGGCGCTTACGCAAAATCGTCACCACTGGGGCGAGCTTGTGATTTCGGCTTTATCTCCTCGGTTAGTTAATCGTCCACCACGACACCCGCCGCCTTTCAGAAGATATGTACGCCGCTTTTTGTTGTTTGATCAGCATAAGCAGCTGTTGATTGGTAGAGTGCCTGATAAAGTGACACCGCTGTTGCACCCTATTGAATATCAACAGCAAGTGGTTGGCTATGTTGGGCTAATCCCCCGTAAAGAGCTGACTGAGTTTAACGACATCGCCTTTGCTGAAAAGCATCAAAAGCTGATGCTTATTATTACGGCAATTGTTGTAATTATCATGGCTCTGCTGGCCATTCCTTTAGCCAGTTCCATCGTTAAACCAATTCAACGGTTACGTATAGCTATGGATCAACTGGCAAATCGTCAGGCCCATTCACCATTATCGACAAATCAACGCGATGAACTGGGCTTACTTGCCAATGATTTTAATATCCTGAGCCAGTTATTAAGCCAACAGGAACTGCTGCGTAAACAATGGCTCGCTGATATTGCTCATGAATTACGCACCCCTATTAGTGTATTGCAGGCGGAAATGGAAGCCATTGAAGATGGTATTCGCCCCCTTAACCAAGACAGTATTCAGTCGTTAAAAATGGACCTTGGCCGACTCACCCATTTAGTGAATGATTTACATCATTTAGCCCTTGAAGATATTGGCGCCATTAGCTATCAGCTATCCCAACAGGCTATTATACCTATCCTGCACAATATACTTGAGCGACACAGCCAACTCATCAGCACCCACAATCTAGAACTTACCATTAAGTCTGACATTAGTGAAACCACAACAGTAACCGTTGACTCTAACCGAATACAGCAGTTGTTCACTAATCTGCTAGTCAACTCCATCCACTATACAGACAGTACGCCAGACAACCCTGGTCGTATTCAGGTTAGCCTTCAGCAACAAAATGGTGTTATCACTATCACTTGGGAAGACTCGGCGCCCAGTGTACCTGACTCAGCCCTTCCCTTATTATTTGAGCGGCTATATCGCGTAGATAGCGCCAGGCAGCGAGACAAAGGTGGGTCTGGTCTGGGGTTAGCGATTGTTAAAGCGATTATTGATGGACATCATGGCACAATCAAGGCAGAGCACTCTGCCCTTGGGGGTTTAAAATTAATTATTTCATTACCTCTCTGAGGATAATGCAAAAATTAATGGATATGGTGTAACAGGCTATTTTGTAGCGGCAACATGGATGTTGCTTTCGCTCTTGATGAGACAGGGATGGCTCTTCAAGAGCGGCGAAGAATAGCCTGTTATTCCATATCAGGCACTCAGTTTATTTTCGCAACACATAGAAACTAAGTAAATGATGAAGCCAATTCTAATTGTCGAAGACGAAGTCAAACTCGCTAAGTTGCTGGCCGATTATCTTCAGCATGCGGGCTTTAACCCAGCAATGCTACATAAAGGCACTGAAGTCGTTGCCTGGGTAAAAGCTAAGCAGCCAGAATTAATTTTGCTGGATTTAATGGTGCCTGAAATGGATGGCTTGGAAATATGCAAAGCGATAAGAAGCTTTTCCAATGTTCCCATTATTATGGTGACAGCCCGGGTTGACGAAATTGATAGACTGCTAGGTCTTGAGCTGGGAGCCGATGATTATATATGCAAACCTTACAGCCCTAGGGAAGTCGTCGCCCGGGTTAAAGCGGTATTACGCCGAGCTCACCCCCACACCAATACAGAAGCAACAGTCACTAGCCCACTGCAATTAGATGCAGAACAGCTCGCTGCTACCTATTTTGGCAAACCAGTTCCCTTAACAGCGATTGAATTTAAGTTATTGCAGATACTCGCCGACAAACCTGGCCGTATCTTTAATCGTCAGCAGTTAATGGAACACATTTACGAAGATCATCGCATCGTCAGTGATCGCACTATTGACAGCCATATCAAAAAAATTCGCAAAAAACTTGCCCTCATAAATGATGAGCAAGAAGTTATTCATTCAGTGTATGGGGCCGGTTATACTTTTCGTGAATAATTTTGTTAATTATTTCCTGTATATGAATTTATTTATATATTTAAACAAGTTCAGTTTATAAATTTAAAATCTTCAATAAGATTTAAACAACTATCAATGGCAAAGTGAGCTCCTTAATTTGTATTTTAAGGGGCTCTTATGCAGCAAGATAAAGAGATTGCTTTTGATCTTATGCGATGTATTGCATCAATTGGTGTTGTTGCGATTCATGTGATCAGCCCATACCGTCAGTTACTCAATGAAGTGCCTCTAAATGATTGGTTATTCGCTGTTAGTGTTGATGGATTTTTTCGCTGGGCTGTTCCTATTTTTATTATGATTTCTGGCGCATTATTACTGCATGATAGTCGTCCCTTTAACCTTACTTATTATACCAAACGCAGATTACTTAAAGTATTTATTCCTTTTTTAGTATGGTCAATATTTTACCTCGGTTTTTCTGGGCTTACTTATACTGGTTTTAACCCTGATATAATAATAACCAAATTACAAACCATTTATAAACAAGCCAGTTATTATCACCTGGGTTTCTTTTATTATTTTATCCCGCTTTATTTTGTTATCCCTTTGCTCAGGCCGCTGGCAAAAAGTAGTCAACCACTTTTTCTTTATCTATTACTATTAGCCTGGTTAACGGCAACAGGCTGTCACTTATTTTATTTTGATGGAGCATTTACTCATAAATTAGTGCTTTACTCAGGCTATTTACTTTTTGGTTACTTGCTATGGCAACACCCCATACAAGGCGTTAACTGGTTGCTAGTGCTAGCTGGGTTAGCCGCCACCATAACCACCATAGCAATGGTGGTTAACCTCAGTGTAGCAAATAACGATTTCACTGTTGGCCGTTGGTTATCCTATAAAACCCTTAATCGGGTGCTCATTGCAGGCATGGTATTTGTGGTTTTTTTATACTGCAGCCGCTACCTAAAAGGATATTGTAAAAAATTCGTCTGTTTTGTCAGCCAATACAGTCTTGGATTATATTTTATTCACCCTATTTTTCTTTGGCCATTAAAAGAGTATGCGCTTTACTTTGCTAACCCTTTATTGACGATATTCTGCTGGGTCAGTCTGGCTGGGGGCTTGGCGCTACTGTCGAGTTGGTTGTTGGGGAGGAATCAGTACACCAAGTGGCTAGCTCCCTAAATATACTCTTCGCGCATGGCAAGTTCCTTATTTCGTCCACATTTCTTCCTCATTTGTTGCGTACCTTTAAATCATCAACAAACAACAGCAGCAGCAACGAACGAGGTACTACACAATGAACAAACTGCGTTATGGCTTAGTAGCAATGGCACTTACGCTTCCTTTAGCTTTCAACAGTTTAGCCTGGAGTGAACCCCATCCTGGGCAACATAAAGGGCCTAAGATTGCTAAGGAACTATCCCTTACCGCTGAGCAAAAAGAAGCGTTTAAATCCATTATGAGTAATCAGCGTAAACAACGTTGTGCAATTCATGAAAAGTATCGCCCACAAATTCAAGCCGAAATGGAGCAAATACACCAGAGCACCATTAGTCAACTGTCCAGTGTTTTATCAGCAGAACAAATTGATAAGTTCCAGCAGTTTCATGAAAAACGCAAAGAACGTCGCCAACAGCATAAAAAGCGTTTTAATTGTGAACAAGGCTCTGGCTTTAAAGGTAGACATTCTGGTCGTGGGGAAAATGCAGGGCTATAGAATAGATGTTTAAAATAGCCGACAGACTTTTTTTCATTGCTCGGGAATAACTCCTCTCATCAAGTTGTTAATGAATATGACTGTGAGCAAAAAGCAACAATAGACTTTTCGCGAATAGTTTTATTCATTTAACAGGAGTAACTCGATGCATAAACTACGTCTTACCGCTGCCGCACTATTGATTGCTACCACTGCTGCTTGTGCCAACGCAGGCCATGGGCCAGCTCAAAAACAAAATGGCATTTTGGTAGGGGATAATGGCATGACACTTTATACCTTTGATAAAGATGTCGCCAATTCAGGGAAAAGCGTTTGTAATGGCAAGTGTGCGGTCAATTGGCCCCCTTTGTATGCAGATAAAGAGGCTAAGCCTAGCGGGGACTTTTCTATCGTTACCCGAGATGATGGCAGCAAACAGTGGGCGATTAAGGGCAAACCCCTATACTTTTGGATTAAAGACCAAAAACCAGGCGATACCACTGGCGATGGTTTTAAGAATGTATGGCATGTTGTTCAATAATCATTGCTGTTCTTGAGGTGATGTATGGATAGCTTTGAGGCTCATTTACCCCGCTTGCGCCGTTATGCTATTGCTTTGACAGGTGACCAACACGCAGCAGATGACCTAGTGCAAGACACGTTGGAAAGGGGCTGGAGAAAGCTATCATTATTTAGACGTGGTAGCCGGCTGGATAGATGGTTAATGACCATTATGCACAACGTATTTGTTAACCAATATCGTAGCCGCACACCACCATCAGACCCTTATCATGAGCTCAGTGAAGAACCCAGCAGCCGGGCCACCCAAACTGATGCTCTGGAAATCCGTGATATCCGAGTAGCTATTGCCCAGCTACCAACGGAGCAGCGAGAAGTGCTGCTGCTGGTCACGCTTGAGGAATATTCCTATGCTGATGCAGCCAAAATTCTCGGTACTCCCCAAGGGACAGTGATGTCGAGACTCTCGCGCGCCCGCGCCAAGCTGGCCACAATTCTTGCTAACAACAATAATCCAAGCAATGATAACCATCCACATTCGCTGAGGATTGTGAAATGAACAAGCCAAGTGAAAATGAACTACATGCCTATGTGGACAACCAACTGGATCCAGCTCGTCGGCATGAGCTGGAGCAGTGGCTAGCAGAGCATCCTGAAGAAGCAAATCAAGTAAATAACTGGAAAAAGCAACAACAGTTAATTCAGCAAACGTTTACCGCAGAATTATCAGCCCCCATCCCAGATCATTTAAAACTCGCTGCTCGCCGCCCTGCTGCCCAGAGACCAGCTTGGTTTCGGGTTGCTGCCGCCGTTGCCTGGATGACTTTCGGTGGAATAGTGGGCTTTAATCTTCAAGACAAACACATCCAAGAACAACATATTCCTCCTATTGCTGCCAACCCTCCACCCTCGTTTTTACCCATTGCTCAACAGGCTACTTTAGCGCATGTGGTTTACACCCCTGAAGTGCGCCACCCCGTTGAAGTCGGAGCAGATCAAGAAGCTCACCTTGTTAAATGGCTTTCAAAGCGCTTAGGTATTCAACTGCGTATTCCTCAGCTAACAAGCCGTGGTTACCGTTTAATCGGCGGGCGCCTATTACCTGGCGACAAAGGCCCAGTTGCGCATTTTATGTACGAAAATAATGCTGGCAATCGCCTTACTCTTTATGTACGCCATGATGCAGCAGAAAATCGTGAAACTGCCTTTCATTACACCCAAACTAATAAGGTAGGTGTATTCTATTGGGTAGACCGCGAATTAGGTTATGCATTAACAGGTGAATTACCGCGTGATCAATTACTGGGGTTGGCAGAGTTGACCTACGACCAACTAAGCTCATAACTAATTGATGGCATATCAATGAAAAAACTCATGATTTATTTCTCGGCAGGTTGTTTGGGTGCTCTTGCCAATAGCTTAGCAGTTTGGTCATTTGGCTATTTCGGGATTACCAGAGCAATGGATGTTGCTATTGCCCCTTTTCTCAGCCCTGATTGGCTTTACCCACGTATTGTATGGGGTGGTATCTGGGGACTGCTGTTTTTATTACCTTTTATGAAATCTAAGCTGTTGCTTAAAGGCACGCTATTGAGCTTAGGTCCAACTGCCGTCCAACTATTTGTAGTATTCCCCTATAAAGCCCATAAAGGTATGGCTGGCCTTGAGCTTGGGTTACTGACACCCGTATTTGTCGTATTTTTTAATTGGGTATGGGGATTTGTAGCAGCACTAGCAATCAAACTAGCCAGAAGGTAAAGCCTACCTTCTGGCTAGTAGAAAAGATTAATTCTGAGCAGGGGGTTGCAGGTTGATCTCTACCCGGCGATTCTGCTGACGACCACCCGCTGAGCTATTATCAGCAATGGGGTTATCAGGACCCGCACCATAATAACTGACTCGGTTTGGCGTCACACCTTGGTTGATCAAGTAACTGGCAACACTTTGCGCCCGTTTCTGCGACAGTTGCTGGTTGTATTGATAGCCACCAGTACTATCAGTGTGTCCAACAACTTCGACACCATTCTTATCAAACTCTTTCAATACAGTTGATACTGAGTTAAGCACTCGATAGAACCCAGCCTGAATGTCGTATGAGTTTGTATTAAAGGTAATGTTACCAGGCATGATCAGGCGTATATGGTTGCCCTGGCGCTGCACTCGCACGCCTGTACCACGAAGTTGCGCTCTTAGCTTGTCTTCTTGCCGGTCAACATAGTAACCGTACCCGGCACCTGCCGCAGCACCTACAGCTGCACCTTTAAGTGCACCTTTTTTACCATCAGCCAAACCACCCACTACAGCACCGGCTAGTGCACCAATACCACCGTATTTTGAGGTTTTATTAAACTCATCCTCTCCGGTATAAGGGTTGGTCGTTTGGCAGCCCGCCAGCACTGTTACAGCCAAAGTTGTTGCAGCAATTTTCTTTATCATATAAGCATCCTATACAAAAAGTGGATTACTTTCATAAAGCAATAGTGACCCACTGGCCACTTTTTTAGTTCAGCCGATTGTAACCTCATTGTTTGATGACAAAAAGTAAACGATCAAAGTTTGTGAAATCGGCATAAAAAAGATATATACCCAATACGAGTGGTTTTTAGGTGTGGTCATCGAATAACGAAGCCCATAAGCCTATATAACAGGTGAACTGCGCTCATACCTTCCATGGTGTTTAGTGATAATAGCGAAGCTTAAAAATCACTCGTGAATGAGTATACCTAAAAACATAATACCAGTACCTATCTACCGAGTGTCTTGCACTTTCGATAAACTGCCCCCCCTTTTCTTGAATAAGAACTCCAATTTAAACGGGCTTTCTGGTCAGTAACTCCGAGATTAGTCTCACACGATCAGTGGCTTTATTAGAAAGAACGATATCTGCCATCTGACATATCATCTGCTCAAAGTCTTCATCTAAGCAACTACCCCGCTCAAGCAGTGTGTTAAACTGATGGGTATTATGGTTAATAATTCCTTCACAATAACTCAGGTCATTATCATCAATGGGTAAACGAGCAATAGCCTGCACCAAATGTTGAGTGGTCTTTTCCGTCATAGTCGCCACTTGTTGTACCACTTCTTGACAACTATCCCCTGTCTTTTGCACATAACGATGAACCCTCAGAACTAACATTTTCATTATTTCTCGCTGTTCTTTCAGTAGGCTTCTCTCTTCTAGCACAGACAGCTGACGATCAATAACTTGAAGAATTTTTTCAATCAAAGTGAAAACTAAGTCTTTATCTTGCTCAATTTGCTCAGGAATAAATTTTACCAACAATGAAACATCACCATAATTAAATACCATTTTTTTACCAAACTGATAGCGCTTTCCCATTCCTTTTAATTGATCAAGCAACTGCGACTCCAGCGCCTTAGCCATACCATGCGCCTCCATATTCTTTACTGAATTATGACAACGCAATTGCAAGCTACACTCCAAATTAAAAGCCCTCATGGTTTTAAATAATTGCTGACTCAACTCATCAATATTCTCTGTCTGCAGTGCCTCTAAGGTAAAATCGATAACCGTATTTAGCAAAAATTTTTGCTTATCTTCAGCAAACTCAGGTATTTTTAACTGCAATCTTTTCTTCAATTGCCGGCTGGCAATCGAGTGGAATATCTCTTTTGTTATGCGAGCACTCAGCTCTTGATCTGACACTGTGCTTGCTATTAAGTCATGGCATCCCATTTCCAGCGCTTTCACTTTAAAGTCCAGCTCCTGGCAATCAGCTACTAATACCACTGAAATATTATTGCCTTGATCAAACTCATAAAGCTGCTGGCACAAGGTTAATAGCTGCTCATCACTCCCTATCACCCGTAACACAATGACATCAACAGCCGGATTTTCAGCAGCAGTAAAACAGTCATCAGCAACCTTTAAAGGGATTACTTCAAAGTACTTAGTAAGCCGTTGGGTTAAAGGACCATTGAATGACTCATCATAAATTGCGATGGTATGTTGCGACGACATACCCCCTCCTTGGGAAAACGAAAGCCGATTTTGATCCCATTAAGTGTAGCTGATGGGCAATGACTCGTGGTTGGTATATACCCTTCACGATTGGGTATACTACTCTTAAAGACCATAAATTAATTCTAAAAGACAATAAATCCCTTTAGACAATAAGTCCCTTTAAGAGTAGTAATATCTATTTAGTGCCTGACAGAAAAGTAGTCTAGTTTGCCAGTTGAAGGGGCAACTATTTTGGTCTTATAAGTTAATATTACTCATTTATGACTGTTTTTGACTTGGGTATATAAAATAAGGTTGTTTTTTGATCAAGCTTCTTTAGAATCGTCTTTTCACAGACAGCCAAACCTAGCCAGTTAGGCAAAGGCTCACTGGAAAATTATTTTAAATCTCAGTTAAGGACTATTAAGCTGCTTTTTTACGTATTCTTTTGGCTTGACGGTATTGCTCCTCTTTTTCTTGTTTATACAATAAGGCACCTAACTTTTGGATATTTCGTGCTAATACAGCAAATGAAACGTAACGCCTGAAGCCATTAATACCGCTATCTGGACATCGGTCAAGGCCATGTACTTCAAGCGCATTAATAGCAGACTCAACCGCTGAGTGCTGCTTTCTTGCTTTTTTGAAAGCCTCATCGTTTTCACGTTCTGTTTCCTTTTTTGATAAACGTCCTTTTTTAGGCAGCACTACCCGATTTAATTCTTCGGCCAACTTCAACTGATTCTCAGGTGAATGAAACCCTTTATCAAAACTGCACTGGTTGAGCTCAGGGAATTTAGCTTTGGTTGCTCTGATCATGACGATGGCAACATCAACATCTTGCTCTTTTTCCATCACACGATGGTGAAGAATAAAGCCATGCTGACATTCCATAACACACACTTTAATACCTAATTCCACTGGTACCCCTGCTTTCCCTTTGCTCACCCACTCAGTGTGAGGTTGAAATATTGAGTAAACTTTTTCATCAGCTGGGACTTTTTCATCTTCGACTACTCGCCTGTGAATTTGCGACACCTGCCGTTTAGCATGAGAAAGATTGTTGGCAATATTTCGTAATAACCAAATCGGGGCTGCTATGGCTTTAAGCTTATCCAATGTGAGTTCAGCTTTATCAATAAACCATTGCGCTTTATTCAGATAGTTGATATGTGTCTCACGTTTCTTGTCATCGGCATTTTTTGCTTTTGATTGGTTGCTTTGCCTTGCCTGATTAAAGCATTTTTTAAGTGACTTCAGATTGTGCCTATGTTGTCGCCAATCACTTAAATGGTAGTTTTCGCCCATATCAGCTAGTTGATTAATCACTTTTCTCATTGCATCCCATAATAAACTGATATCAGTGGGATAATGAACAGCTGTTTCTACCACAAATGAGTCACAACGCCCTTCAAGGCTTGCTTCTTCGTTTTTTTTTAACAGTTTATGCCCTGTCTCGACGACAACTGTGTTAATTTTGTCCAGAATTTCTGGGGTCAAAAGAGAGACGTTATCTTTTATGGTCTGCAAGTGATATTCTGTCAGATCTTCCCAATTGACACCATGCCCTAACATCGCTCGAATAGTTCGATGCTGATTCACTAATTCATGCAAACGATCATAGTCACAATTTAAGTTGATGCGCAAAACCCCCATCACCAGTATTTTCCAAAGTTCCATGCCTGGCCTTCCAAGTCTTGGATTCGTTTTACCCACTATAGACTCCTCTAAAATAGTGAATACCTGCTCTCTAACTTCGGGTGTAATATAAATGTACTGTAATCCCTTTAACAATTGAGGCACATCATCTCTAGACTTCGGGTCAAACTTGATCTCGGTAATATCTGTTTGGCCGAATTGAAGTTGTGGGTTTTGGACTTGCCTCATATCGTATTCTCCGCGAAGTTTGGCTGGTTTTAACTAAAAACCTAGGCCGATTCATTTTTATGAGGACTTAATATAGCAATCTTCGATGACGGATTTATGATGAATTATCTTATTTATCAATCAGTTATGATTTTTCGGTCAAGCACTATTTAGAGTACTTTTGATTGGTATCTGCTTATTCGATATCTGCTCGAATTTTCTTTTTATCTATTTTCCCTACACTGGTTTTAGGTATTGCCTCGACAAATTCAATTCGATCAGGAATCGCCCACTTATTAATTTCACCTGTATCAACATATTTTTGTAAATGTTGTTTAATCGTTTCCGCTGTTGCCGTCTGATCTTTTTCTATCACCAACATGGCAAAAGGCCGTTCTCCCCAACGATTATCGGGTATACCCACAACAGCCGCTTCCGCTATTGCTGAGTGCTGTGAAAGCAGGTTTTCTAAGTCAAGGGATGAAATCCACTCCCCTCCCGTTTTGATAATGTCTTTCATACGATCGCAAATTTGTACAAACCCTAGCTGATCAATAGTAGCCATATCACCGGTATGCAACCAACCTCCCTGCCATAAATCTTCGCTTTTTTCTGGTTCTTTAAAATAGCCTTGGGTTAACCAGGGCGTACGGCACACAATTTCGCCTACTGACTTGCCATCATGAGGTAATAATTTGCCATTTTCATCCATTACTTCTAAATCAACCAATGCTGAAGGAATACCCGTTTTAATCCGATAGTTTAATTGCTCATCTGGGTTTAAAGCTTGTAACTCATCATTCAGATAGGCAACGGCTAATAGTGGACAGGTTTCGGACATACCATAAGCCCCATTTAGGTGAATTCCCACCTCTCTTGCAGCCACAGCTAACCCTTTTGGTAATGCAGAACCACCAATTAAGACCTTCCAGTTATCAAACTTAATATTATTGGCCTTAGCTGCCTGAACAATCATAAACATAATGGTGGGCACACAATGAGAGAAAGAGACTTTTTCTGTCATATACAGCTTGAGCAGCATTTCTGGTTCATAACGTCCAGGATAAACCTGCTTTGCTCCCAACATGGTTGCTGCATAAGGCACCCCCCAGCCATGAACATGAAACATCGGGGTAATTGGCATGTACACATCAGAAGATTTCATTAAATCATGACCAGACAATGTACCTAACGCCTGCGCGATAACCAATGAATGTAAAACCAACTGTCGATGAGTGAAGTACACGCCTTTAGGGTTACCGGTAGTACCTGTTGTATAAAAGGTTGTGGCTACGCTATTTTCATCAAAATCCGGAAAATCATAGTGCGAATCAGCCTCAGCCAATAACTGTTCATATTCGCCAAGAAAAGGTAATTTGTCAGGCACTGCTGCATTTTTATTATCAGACAACAGTACATAGTTAGTAACTGTTTTTAGCTGATCATGAATACCTTCAATAATCGGTAAAAACTCATCATTGACTAGAACCAATGTGTCGTCTGCATGGCTCATCGTATACAACACCTGATCAGGCGATAGGCGTACATTAACCGTATGAATAATGGCTCCAATCATCGGGATTGCAAACATACATTCAAGATAACGATGACTATCCCACTCCAACACCCCTACCGCATCACCTGGCTTTACGCCTGCCTTTACCAGTAAGTTGGCTAGCCGACAAATACGCTCTTTTAATGTGGCATAGTTGTAACGAGTTTGATCGCGGTAAACAATCTCTCGATTGGGTTCATAGCGACCACCAGAGAGTAACAGTCGCTTCAGCAGTAAGGGATAATTATAAGCAGATTGAGTAGGGTCAATGATCTTGGTTTTCATTACCTGAGATTCCTTCTTGTTTTAGTATTTCTGTTTAATATTCCTGTAAAAGCTTTATCTACCTTTTTGTTACACTTGCTCAAGCATTAGCATACGTTAACTGACTTACAGTGCTGAAATATTTTGGGCTAGCAAAAAACGATGGAGCACGATAAAGTCATATCAAAAAATAACGCTATTATCACCAATTAGGATAGATCATGAGTCAGGATTCGATTGTTATCGTCAATGGTGCTCGTACCCCAATGGGTGGCTTTCAAGGTGTACTAAGCTTAGTTACTGCACCACAATTAGGTGCTGCTGCAATAAAAGAAGCTATCAGCCGTTCTCATCTGAAACCAGAAGAAATTGAAGAAGTGATTATGGGCTGTGTATTGCCTGCCGGATTAAAGCAAGGTCCTGCTCGTCAGGCATCATTATTAGCTGGTCTCCCTCCTGCTACTGGTTGCACAACAATTAATAAACTATGCGGCTCTGGAATGAAAGCCGTTATGCTGGCCCATGACCTAATTAAAGCAGGCACAAATAAAATTATGGTGGCTGGCGGTATGGAGAGTATGTCCAATGCCCCTTACTTACTGGATAAAGCACGCGGTGGTTATCGAATGGGCCACGCTGAAGTTAAAGACCATATGTTTTTAGATGGTTTGGAGGATGCTGAAACAGGTCGTTTGATGGGGTCTTTTGCTCAAGAAACCGCTGATAAACATAACCTATCCAGAGAAGATATGGATAATTTTGCTATTACTTCGTTAAAACGAGCCCAGCAAGCGATTGAGTCAGGCAAACTGGACGCAGAAGTTACACCAGTTACCATTAAGACTCGTAAAGGGGAGACAATTGTTAACGTTGACGAACAGCCTGGAAAAGCTCAGTTAGATAAAATTCCTCACTTACGAGCGGCATTTAGTAAAGACGGCACAATTACTGCGGCTAACGCCAGCTCTATATCCGACGGCGCATCTGCTTTGGTCCTTATGTCAGAAGCTGAGGCCCAGGCACGGGGTATTCAAGCGATGGCAAGAATTGTTGGTCATGCCACTCAGTCACAACACCCCTCACAATTTACTACCGCTCCAGTAGGCGCGATGACCAACTTATTTAATAAAGTCGGCTGGCGTACTGACGAGATAGACTTATTTGAAGTGAATGAAGCCTTTGCCATGGTGACGATGCTCGCTATGCAAGAGCATGGTTTACCTCATGAAAAAGTGAACGTGCATGGTGGTGCCTGTGCCCAAGGCCATCCAATTGGCTCTACCGGCTCACGAATCATTATTAGTTTAATGTATGCGTTAAAACATTATGGCAAACAACGTGGGGTTGCTTCGCTATGTATTGGTGGTGGTGAAGCAACCGCTGTAGCAATTGAGATGCTGTAGTTTTTATTCCTTCCCTCTTTTCTGAGGGGGCGAAACTCATTTTTAGCGCCCTCTCCCTCTGGGAGGGGGTTGGGGTGAGGGTGAAATGACCAACAACAAACTTTCCAAAGAAGATATGAAACGGGTGGAGCAGTTTCTTAACACCCCTGTCAATCAAGTAGAGCGACAACCCTTTAAGCCAATGAAGTTACTTTTTATCATTACTTTAGTAGTCATTGGCTTTGGTGTATTAAGCAGAGTAGTTGGCTGGTTTTATCTAAACAGCATAGTAAGCTAGCAAAAACCAGCTATTAGCTTAGGCAATCACAAGAAACAGAAAACGGGAGGATTTAAAAATATCGAAAGGGCTAACTACAAGGACTGAATTTGGAAATGGTGGGTCGTGCTGGACTCGAACCAGCGACCAATTGGTTAAAAGCCAACTGCTCTACCAACTGAGCTAACGACCCTTAGAAAATGGTCGGGGTAGAGAGATTCGAACTCCCGACATCCTGCTCCCAAAGCAGGCGCGCTACCAGACTGCGCTATACCCCGAGTGGCTCCCCGAACTGGACTCGAACCAGTGACCCAATGATTAACAGTCATTTGCTCTACCAACTGAGCTATCGGGGATCTTCAACAGCGGACGGATAACTTACTAGTTTAATCATCCTCTGTAAAGAGACCAGCTTCATTTAACCAGATTTTCACTTAAAATCCTATAGACTATAAGATCCTATAGACTAAAAGTATGTCTGCTTTAGAAGCTTGTTTTAGAAGCAGTTTTGGCTGCCCCCTCAACGTTGGTGGCGCGCATAATACCTTAGTGAGAAAAACTGTCAAGGGGTAGAGTAAAAATTCTTAATCTTTTTTCTGCGTCAGTTGATGCTTACCTAAAGGGTGCGCAGCCCTAGTAACTAAACTAAATCCTAGATTCTAAGTGGTTTTACTGGTTTGCCAATGCAATAACTAGGCAACTACTATACTAGTAGTAGTTAGTAGTGCTACCGCTTATATAGTCAGTGATATTGATTACGAGTATGACCGTAGCCCAGCGTTCTATTAAAATTTATCTTCCGGCTACTTTTACTTAGAATCTTAGATTAGTCTCAACGATTTGCATGGATTCACTTCACAAGGATCCCTATGAGCAAGCAGGATAACTCCAAAGTAGTTAACTTACATAGCAAACACCCTCAGTTTAGAGATGGCAATAATCAGCATGCCGAACTACTACAGGCATGTCGCAAGTCTATGATGAACTTTACTGCCAAAGCACTGGCAGAGATGTTTGACCATGTTGATGATGCGTTATTTGATGCAGCAGACAAAGCTGAAAGCAATAAAATCCAGTCGCTGTTTTTTGATGGGATGCGAGAGTTGCGTATTCAGCGGCCACAGGTTGAGCGGGATTTTCACCAAAAACTGTCCGCACGCTTTCAACACTTCATTGATTCCTTTACACCAAAATCCATAGATGCTGAAGATGGTCAACAAATAACATTTGAAGAACTATCTGTACTTCATGATGAAGCTTATGAAGAATCGATGATCTTACTTAACATTGCCACCCGTGCGGCAGGACAGTGTGCAGAAGTTTTATATGGTATGAATCAACGGTTATCTATTTTAGTAGGAGGCCAGAAAGTCACCGACGAAACCAACCCTATTGCCCCAAAACAGCTTATTGAGGTATTAAGCGAAGCACTACAACCTATCCAAGTTGATCGGCGAATAAAAGAAGCACTTTATCAATTATTTGACATTTATGTTATTGCCAAACTGCCTGCAACTTATCAGGCTATTAACAACCATTTTATTGAGGCCAATATATTACCAAACTTAAAATATACTGGAACCACTAGCGAGCATAAGTCTAAGTCAAAACCACAACAGTCTAATGCGCAACAGCTCAATGAAAGTGATATGACCGCTTTAAGTGAAGCTGCCAAAATTGCAGCCGCTATTGCCGCTAATAACACCACAAAAGAACAATTAGATGAACCACTGAACGAAGCACCAAGCCAACCAAGCGAACACGCTAAACTGGCAAATACAGCTGTTGACGCTTTAACCACTAATAACCCTTATGCTGCCCATGCGCCTGAGCAGTGGGATGAAGTGAGTCAGCAATTATTTGATTCCATTAATGGACTGATAGACTTACAACGTAAATATAATTTAGTCGGTGTAGATAACGAGCCCTGTAACTTTAAAAGTATTCTTCACTCTTCTGACTTAACTGATGAGCCCAATGCCGAAACCTTTAGTCAGGATGAGTTACTTTCTGCACTTGGTACCTTACAAAAAAGTAGCCTACAGGAAGATCAGCTCAATTTTGAAAAGGCTCAGCCGGTTGACCAGATTCAACAAAACTTTGTTAATGAGCTAAACCAGAGCAACCAAAGCCATACAATAGCTCAAGCCGATGCCGATATTATTGATTTGGTCGGCATGCTGTTTGACTTCATTCTGGATGACGAAAACTTACCTGATGTCTGTAAAACAGCATTAAGTCATTTGCACACGCCTTATCTAAAAATTGCATTGCTTGATAAGGAACTGTTTGTAAAACATCAACACCCTGCTCGTCGGTTGTTAAATTCCATGGCTCAAGCTGCAGTTTTATGGCCACCCACCAAAAACGACGAGCGCGGTGTTTTAGCAAAAATTCAACACATCGTACGACGAGTGGTAAAAGACTTTAGTGGTGATATCAGTCTATTTGATGAGCTCGTAGCTGAATTTAAAACATTTACTGAAACAGTCAAAAAACAAAACGATATCATTGAAAAACGAGCTGTTGAAGCAGCTAAAGGAAGGGATAAATTAGTAGCTGCCCGCAATCGAGCCAATTTAGTCATCAGCAAAAAACTATCGACGAATAATAAGATACCTTCAGCGGTTATCGAATTCATCAAAACCCAATGGCATGACGTTTTGGTGTTTATTCTATTACGCCATGGCACTGATAGCCCTGCCTGGCGCAAAGCCCTGCAAATTGTTGATGAGATTTTCTGGAGTGTCTTACCCAAATATACCGGGGAAGAAAAGCAGCTGCTGAAAGAGCGTCAGCCTCATTTAATGCATGATATTAAGCAAACTTTAATAGCTTTAGGCAGTTACCAGGCAAACGATATTACCGCAGCAATTAAACCAATCGTGTTGTGTCAACGAACCGCTATAAAGGCTCAACCTCCAAAAGACATGAAGCCTGAAACAGTCACTACCAGCCAGCCCCAAATAAAACAGCAAACAACACCTGTTGAAGCAGAGCCAGCAGGTATAGAAGTAGAGCACGACACTGAAAACCTACCAAATACCTTAGAGGGAATTGATGAAAGCCTAATTGAACAATTAAAAGCACTGGAGTTTGGTACTTGGTTTAAGTTTAATGTAAAACAAAAACCTACCCATATGAAGCTGTCCTGGTTTAGCCCCACAACCTGGAATTATATGTTTGTCGATAAATCAGGTAATCGAGTTATTGTTAAGTCAATTGAAGTATTAGCAAGAGAGCTTACCAATGGTGACGCTGAAATTAGTTATGTAGAAAAAATTCCACTGATGGATCGTGCATTGGATACTATCCACAGTGTATTGAAACGCTTAAGCAAGAAGCAAGCGGCTAGTGTTTCTTAGCCTGATATTTTTTAATATTTTTATTTAACATTTGCCTAAGTAATGGCATAAGCAGGTTTAAATAGGTATCTACCATGGAAAAACGTCAGCTATTACGGACAGAAGCAATTCAACCTGTAAATGTATACGACACGCTTTCAGGTGACTGCCTGGGAGCGCTAGTGAATATCTCTACCGAAGGCTTTATGCTAATCACGACCAAACCGCTTCCTGTCAGCCGACTATATCAATGCCAAATCAAAATATCATTTACTGCTGGCGGTAAAGATACGATTGATCTGGCTGCCGAGTTACTGTGGTTAAAAGGGAGTAATACACCTGAACATAGCTGGGCAGGCTTTCAAGTAATTGATATATCAGAACATGGCTTACGCCAAGTACAACAGCTGGTGGAGCTATTGGAGCAAAAAACCGCATAAGGCTCTTGTCAAAAGCCTAAGCAACCAGTTTAACTCATATAACTTAAGCCTTGACTATCTGATGTGATATCCAAGCTAGATATCACTGATGCTTAGTATTAACTACAGCAACCCAAAGTATCACCGGATAATACTTTACTATTTGAGTGGACTGCCCTGTCACACTTGAATACCCTACCTGTCGACTAAAGGGCTCCTCTACTAATTAATTGTTTGCTGCTGTGTTAATAAAATGAAATCAATAAGGACATTAATCCGTAGTTTATTTTCAGTTACTATGACTTGGTTTATCTTGTCTCTCATTGGTAAATCGTTTGATAGCTGTGATTGCTGTAGCACCCCGCTACTACTACAGCCAATAACGTTAGTTACAGCATTAAATGACTCTCTGATCTGGCACTATAAACTAAGCAGCACAGTTGCTTTTCTTATTTCATATAGTTTTTGTTTTATTCTTTTTCTTATTTTACTTTATATCAGCCGATTTCCATTAAAAAGATTCAGCCACTTAAATCAAAGCATCTACAAATAATAAATCATGTTTTTGATTGAATACTAATAAAAAGCCAACTGAAGCTTAACAAAACTATTGTTTATATAACGGGTTTGTGAGATATTATACAAAATTTTTATACACATGTTTTAGCCTCTAATTGTCACCTACCCCAATGACCAAATCTATATTCACCATAATTTGCTCTACATTACTGTCTGCTTGTGCCACCACTTATCAACCGACTTTTGATGGTCCCACTGCCACCCTGAAAACCTTTTATCAGGGAATTATCTTCACCAATCAAAATAATTGCTCTAAGGGAGAATATTTTAATTACGCAAGCAGTAGCTTTCACCCCCAAATAATTAAGATACCTGCCAATAAAATGAATACTTTCTGGTTTGTTGGAACACCTCCCTATGGCAATAATATTTGTCAGATAGTGGTTGAGTTTCATGCCAACGCCAATGAACAATACACACCGCTTTTTCAATCACCCGCTAATACCGATAGTAATAGCTGCACTATGGCTATATTTGACAGTAACAACCAACCTGTGAACTACCGTACTCGACAATTAAAAGCATTTCGTTTAGGCAAATACACGCCTTATTGTTATCCGCTGGCAAAGGGCACCCCTAAAGATTAAACACTCCTCTTTAACACTCAAGCCAAACAGTGCATTTACTCGCCTGCTGGCGTATAGTAGCTAATCGGAGATATCTGCTTCAATAATTAGGGATATAATATATGAAGCCACATAGCTTAATACTAACAACAATACTCACTGCTATACCTGCCCTGTCATTCAGTAACCCCATATTGGCTAGCGATCAAACCGTTGATGAGTTTTTAAAACAACAGGGGCTGGATGACAAAACCAGAGCAGCCCTAACAGAGATATTTAAGCAGCACCAACTGACTTTCCAACAAGATGAATTTGGCAACCCAACGATTATTAGCCAAGCTAATAAGCAAGGTAGCTACGCAATGAAAATTGAACGTCGGCAACCTGGCTCTGAAGTTGTTAACCATCTGGATCAAGGTTATAACGATAGGCTTGCAACCCTAGAACAAGAAATTAAGCAGCTTAAACAAATGCTCAAGGATATGAGCCAGCAACTAAGCCAACTAAAAAGCCAATAAGCTATCAAGCTGCCATTCGATTAGCTACAGCAATTCTGTTAGCTGCATACTATTTATAGGATGCAGCCCTATTAACACCTGCTACTCTTATCTTTGTGTAAATTTTAAGCATTAACCTGCCGTAACTCAAAGTCGTTGTATGCCAGTAGCCGCTAATAGAAGCCAATTCACTATTAAAGTATCAGGGTGCAAGGAAGAGCTACGTGTTGTCTCTTTCTCTGGTACTGAAAACTTATCTGATACATACAGTTTCAATGTTTTCGTTGTTTGTGAAAATCCTGCCTTGGACTTCAAACAGCTCTATCAACAAGCCGCTCTGTTAACATTGCTAGACGAACAGCAGTCTCGGTTTATTCATGGAGAAGTGAGTCAGTTTAAACAATTAACCGTCGGTCGACGTTTTAGTCGCTATCAACTACAAATTGTACCAAAACTTTGGTTTTTAAAATTTCGGGCGACCAGCCAAATTTTTCAGCAGCTCACTACACCAGAAATCATCAAGCAAGCATTGGAAAATGCCAATATCAGTGGAGAAAACTACGAGTTTCGTTTAGCCAATAGCTATCAACCTCGTATTTATTGTGTGCAAAGCCAAGAAACGGATTACGATTTTATCTGCCGACTAATGGCCGAAGAAGGCATTCACTTTCATTTTGAACATCAAGCAGAACGCCACACGCTTATTTTTGGCGACAGCAAGCCAGCATTTACTTTTGTTGAAGGCAAAAGCATCATATTTAAAGCAAAATCCAGCATGGTTGCAGAACAAGATACAACTTTTAGTCTCTCACTTAAGCGAGCTGTGGGGATAGGTAAAGTCTCGCTAAGAGACTACGACTTTACTAACCCACGATTAGATCTGGAAGTCAGTCAAAATACCGAACACTATCAACAATTAGAGCGCTATCATTACCCTGGTCAATATCTTCGTCCAGATGCAGGCAATAAACACAGCAAACGACAGCTAGAAGCAGACCAGGCAAGCCAGGTTAATATGGTCGGCAAAAGCACATCGGTACGCTTAATTGCCGGCTATCGCGTGCAGCTCCAACAACACCCCACTAAGCGGCTTAATCAGGAAATTATTATAAAACAAGTCAAGCATGTGGGTGAACAACCTCAAGCAGAGGAAGAGGAAGCCACTACCAATAGAGGCAGCCAATACCATAATAGCTTTACAGCAATGCCTGCCGAACAACCCTTTCGAATAAAAAGCCAGCAAACTAAACTGCATTTAAAGGGTTTACAAACGGCAATTGTCAGCGGCCCTGCCGGCGAAGAAATTTATACCAATGAATATGGGCAAATAAAAATCCAATTTCAGTGGGACCGCCAAGGCCAAAATGATGAAAACACATCAAAATGGGTACGAGTCATTCATAATTGGACCGGCCCACAATGGGGACAACTCACCCTGCCCCGCCTAGGCCAAGAATTAATGCTGGACTTTATCAATGGTGACCCCGACCAACCCATCGCCCTTTCTAGAATTTATCACGCCAATAACAAACCACCTTATAAGTTACCCCCCAATAAAACCCGGCTAACACTAAAAAGCCAAAGCTCATTAGGTGGTGATGGTTTTAATGAAATTCGCTATGAAGATAAAAAAGGTCAAGAGCAAGTTTTTTTTCATGGTGAAAAAAATTGGAATTTAATTGTTAAACATGTCCAGCGAGAACAAATCCAAGCTAACCGCCACTTAATCGTCGATGCATCCCGCTATGAAACCATCAAAGGCGAACACCACCGAAAAAAAGACCAACTGGCTAATCGCCAAGTCGGCCAATCCGAAAACATCACCAGCGGCCAACAATACCAACTAAAAACCACCAGTATACACACCGAAAAAACCGGCACTGAACAACTATTTCAAGCCAGCATGAAAATGGTTATCGAAGCCGGCAACGAAGCCACCGTCACCGCAGGTGGATCTTTTATAAAGGTCAATGCCGCCGGGGTGTTTGTATCGCCTAAATCGACGATAAAGAGTGGCAAGGTGGGGCATGGGAGTTTTAGTTTGTCTTTGCCTGTTGGCATGGTTAGAGGTGTTTTAGCAGCATTGACTAATGCAGCACTGACTGGCACCCCATTAGTGGAAGACTGCCGACTAAAAGAGGAATGTGAGGATTGTGGTTTATAATTGATACTCAAACAAACATCCCATGAAAATTACAGACTACCTTAATCAACATATCTTTAGTAACAATTTAAATCTGTATGGTGTTATAGATACCGTTATATTCAGTGAATTTACAGCTATTCTTTTTGATATTGACCCAGAGGCCAAATATTTTCCGCTATACAAAAATACCCAACTAGAAGCATGTATTGAAATTTCACCCTACTTAGTTTCACTCACACCAAGCTCAAAGCTACTAAATTTTTTAACGGTAAATAAAGCGCCAAAAAACTGGGGAATATTCTTAGCAACGAATAGTAATTGCCACTTTGATAAATTAATACTCTATTTACAAAGTATTTTCTATATAAAGTCACCTGAGTCAGAAGAACTTATTTTTCGTTATTATGATCCAAGAGTGATTAATCCACTGTTACAATCAAGTAATGACCTGGAAAAAAGTCAGCTACTAGGCCCAGTTGAACACCTAATTGTACCTAACCATTACCATTCCGAGCGATTCCAAAATGTATTAGCACCAGACTGGGTATTATGGTTAACCCCAGAACCACTGAATAGTGATATTCCAGGACATCTACCTTGGTATGAGTTTAGTAATAACCAATGGCAAAGTTTGTTGGATGAACATCGAATAAAAGTAGAAGAAACCATCGCTAATCAGCTTATTTCCAAAAATCAAGATTATACCAATTTAACTAAAATACAAATGCACAATATGATTCAGTTTTGGATAGACCAGGCTGCAGAATATGGTATAGAGCAAACAAAACTAGTTATCAGACTCATTGAAGTTATGAATCAATTTGGCCAAGCAATGCCTGAGAAAGAATTGAACTACCTAGAATCAGCAATATTAGAAAATAAAAAATATGATAGTGAAGAGAAAGTACAGCTATTGGAAAAATATGCAGCCTTAGTATATGAAAACCCTGAATTACCTTTTGACCCAATACGTTGCATAACCTATGAAATGTTATTTGAATATGATGGAACTATAAAGCCAATCAAGCCATTTGACGAACAGGATATGGGTAAACGAGTATTATATATGAACACATACCAGAAAATACGCAATAAAAAGCAGCAAGCATTCCAGGCAATGGGGTATTTATATCAATATTATCAAAGTGAACTTATCGATAGCCAACAACGCTATATACCAGTGAATTATTTTTCTCACGAATTCGATAAATATCGAGTTGCACTTGTTCATTTTTATGCTTTATTAACTAACCAAACTAATGAATAATACTACTCAGTATAATAAACTCGCATGCAACTATATAAAGTAAAACTAAGAGATACCTTCGAATCAATTGCACATGAACACTGTATCTCAGTTGAAGAGCTTCACCAAGCCAACCCATTTTTAGACCCAACACAACCATTAAGTTTGAATTGTACTCACCTAAGGATACCTTCAACTACTACTCAACAGCCAGAATTACCTCACTCAATCGAAGAAATAGAAAAAATCACACCCAATCAAAAACCTATTAAGCCGAGTAAAGTTAATGACTGGGAACTAAAGACAGATACTCCAAAAACAACAAGAGATGTTGCTACACCAATACCTGATCAAAGTAAACTTCCCACCACTAGCAAAACTGCAACAATCGAATCCTCATTACCAGCAGATAAAGAAAGCCAGATTAAAACACAGCAATCAGCTAGTACATCAAGCACTAAAGCTCGTTGGCCAGACTCAAAATTTGATTCTACTCCTAGCTCGCCTACTTCTAAGTTTGATACAGCAAGCGGTAAGTATGGTTCACCTGCTAGTAAATTTGAGCCACCTGTGGAACCAGAACCGATTGAATCAAAAGAAACAGCTACTACTGGGCCCCAAAAAGACACTACAATCAAATCAGATGAAAAAACAGCTACTCAAAGTAGCGCAACAAAGCCTTGTGAAAAATGTATGGAGACTTGCTGTTTTACCATTAAATGTTCACATGAAAAAAGAAAAAAACTAACAGAGAAACCTAAAGAATATTATGCAGTAATAGCTGATAAAGTAAAGAACAACTTATATCATGATGAAATAACTATTACACTTGAAGGAGAAAAAGCACCTGACAAGATAAAATATGAGTGCGAAACTATCTCACAAAAAAAGAAAAGCCCTAAATATATACGCACTAAGAAAGAAGTAAAAGCTAAAGTAACACAGGCTGTAAAAGAGTTCACTTTTGAAGTTCTTTATGGAGTGAAAACAATTGCTGGCACTGCAGATAAAATAATTACACAATTTCTATATATTTATAAAACTTTTTATCCAGAGTACAAAACATACAAAGTGAGGGGTGATTGTTTTAGTGAGTTTGTCATTCGGGTTCACAACCCAGATAAATGGGAACTAAAGGTAGGCTTTCCTGCCTGGAAAGAATATAAAAAAGGCCGTCGTCACTATGGAAGCACAAAAATTGAAAACGAAAATTCTGGAATATTGTTTAGTGACCAAAAAAGAAATATGATCGAGGAATCCTCAAAAGCTACATTTGGTCGAAAAAAGAAAGAGGACCAAAAAGCAATAGTTTATGACTCAGAAGGTAGAAGAACTGATAAAAAGGGTAGACCAGTTGATGAGAAGGGAAACTTGATTCATCAAACAGAGGATCGAGGCAGTGAAGAAGGTGATCCTATTTCAGTAGAAGAAAATGATCCAAAATTTAATTTTCCCTTGGGAATCTCATTAATTTGTAATGGAAAAAAAATAACAATTGATGCACTCAATGCATTAGAGGCCATTATTTTTGTAGGCGCTAAACTTGAAGAGGTTTTCGCTGCATTCGATAAATTAACTTCAGGCCCTAAGTTTGGTCTTTATATAAAAGCTAACTTTTCACTAATGAAAGGCGGAGTGGAGGCTAAATGGCATCGTCAGGAGTGTGAAAAATCCCATAAAGTTTATAACTTTTTTGAGTTGGCTCTATGTTTACAGATTATTAGTCTTAGTCTGGAAGCAGGAATAGGAATTAGTTATAACGGGGATATTGGTGCTCAACTTTATTTAAAAATAGGTGGAGGAATTTCTACCAAAGGAGGGATGATTTGGAAAACAGAAGAAAAACCAAGTGAAGACAGTACTTGTGAATTAGAGATTAATGGTAAGCTTGAAGTCGAAGCTGGTTTACGAGCAGAACTTAAGGAATATTTAACATTAGAAGCTATTGTTTGCTCAGGAATTAGAGCAAAAGGCAGTTGCACCATCACTCCAAACGTAAAATCACCAACACAACGAAATTGGTTAATGACAGTTTTACCAGTTGAATGGACTGGCATAACAGGAAAAATTAATATAGTTCTTAATATTGGTGATATTGGGGATTTTGAGGTAGATTTAGAAAAGAAATTTATTGAAGAACAAAATATTGCTAACATCAAATGGCCAACATTTGATGCTACTATGAAATATAGTCCAGATGATATTTCAAAAAACGAAATAAAAAGAATATTCAAAGATAAGCTTAATAGCTGGGGATGCGTAAAAATAGAGTCTTTCGGAAAAAATAAGTATAGGACAACAGATACAATAGCTGAAGACCTAATAGAACCATTCAAAACTAACAAATACTTAAAGAAAGACAAGAAATCGATCATATTACTTATTCAACAGATCAATGAGTATTTTGAGGAAAATAGCGTTGGCAATGTTGTTAGTAATATTTCATATTATGTATTCATAACTAAGGACTACCCCTATATGCTTCAAGAAAATTATACAGATCAGGCTAAAAAAATAAAAGATGAGTTACAAAAAAAGTAAAAAAACAATAAACACTTTCATTACCATACAATATTTAAAGCAAAAACAATGATACTATACCATTATAATTCTTATAAAAATGTATAGTTTGAATATGACTTAAGTAAAATCAGTCTATTATAGAACAGTACATTTATAGACTTATAACAAACAATAAAAAACAAATAATTAGTTAGATAATTTTTCAGGCTATTAGTGTTACTCCTTTTCTAGTGACTAAGTAGTAAGATATTATAATGATGACATTGCACACCTGAAACCCACAAATACCAGCTCACCAGTATCTACAGGTGCTGACCTCCTATTATATAAATATATTAACTTAGGGTTATTACCTATCTTATTACCTCTGTATACTTTATTTTTACCATTTTTTGGTCCTTCTGGGTTATGTAATGGTGAATTTTCAAAGTAGTTTTTATCAAACCAGTCATTAACCCATTCACTAACACCTCCTTCCATACCATACAATCCTAATGGATTTGGTGGATAATGGCCTACAGGTTCAGGTAGTTCCTTATAAGTTTCTAAAGTATATAAATCCGTATTTATATCCACTTTTAAAGTTCCATCATTTGTTGAATAATTAATATCCTTACCTCTATTACGTGCAGCATATTCCCATTCAGCTTCAGTAGGAAGTCTAAAGGGTTTACTTGTTAGGTCAGCTAACCAATTACAATAATCGTTAGCATTATTCCAACTAACGTAAAATGCTGGAACTTTAGGGGAGAATTTTTCAATAACATAGTTAGTTGTTTCTTCATCTACATCTTTTATAGAATTAACTTTAATAAAAATATAAAACTCTTCAAATGTTACTTCAAATTCACCTAAATAAAAATCATCGAGCTTTACTCGATGTTTTACTCTAGATAGCTCACTACTACTGATATTAGGATCATTAGGATCCTGATCTCCCATCCAAAACTCACCTCCTTTAATAAACACCATATTAACTTCTGCACGCTCAGCCAAATCTTTGACTGCTTGCTCTAATTCCTCAGGTGTATATTCTTTAGCTAAAACAGTACTATTTAAAGTACTTAATATAATCCAAACCAAAAAAAACAAAATGCTATATATACCCATGACAATACCTGCAACTACTACTATACTTAAAAATCTACTATTATTATTGTAGTTAGTGACGCATCAACCTGCCAAGTACAATAACCTAACAATTATAAGCTTGTAGCTATGAATAATGTGATAATAGCTCTGTTATTGCTCCTATTAGCTTGCTATACCTCTTTAGTCAAGGCCACTAATAATAACTTAAGTCTATTAGAGGCTACTGAAGCAGGTAACCTTGAACAAGTAAAAGCATTACTTAAACAAGGTAGGGATATTAATGCCACTGGTATTCATAAAGATGACTCAACGCCCCTTATTTTAGCGGCTAAGCATGGCTATCTTGATATTGTTAAAGAATTACTAGTCAATGGTGCAAATATTGAAGCAAAAGATCGTGATAATAGAACAGCATTAACACATGCTGTAAAGAACAATCACCTGGATACAGTAGCTTATTTACTTGAGTATGGTGCAAGCCCTGATGTAAAAGACGACTTTAATAGCTACATTTTAATGTCAGCAATTGAGAATAAAAGCACTTCAATTGCTAAATTACTTATTACTAAAGGTGTCAATACTCATATAACAGATGAAGATGGGTTTACACCCCTTATGATTGCTATAAAAAACCTGGAAATCGATCTGGTTAAACCATTAATCGATAAAGGAGTCAATCTTGAAGCAAAAGATAGTCATGGAAGAACGCCTCTTACTATTGCGGTTATACAAAGTTGGATAGATGAAATTGTTGATATTGTTAAATTACTACTTGCCCATGGCGCTAATATTGAAACTACAGATCAGCAAGGAGCAACACCATTAATGTTCGCAGTCAGAAAGCCAGTTATACCTGTTATTGAGTTATTAATTAGTAAGGGTGCAAACTTAGAAGCAAAAAATAAGGAAAGCTTCACCCCACTTATGATAGCAGCCAAGAAAAACTTTCCTGCAGTAATCAGTTTGTTACTTGATAAAGGTGCTGATATTGAAGCTAACAGTACCTTTGGACTACGCCCACTTATGATAGCAGCACTCAATAACAACCTTGAAAGTGTTAAATTACTTATAGAACGGGGAGCAAACATAGATGCACAAGATAACTATGGTAGAACAGCATTGATGGCTGTCATTCAATACAAACGACTAGCAGCGGCCGAACTATTAATTGAATTAGGTGCTAATCTTGAAGCTAAAAACTTAGATGACCAAACCTCACTAATCATTGCAGCCAAATATAACACCCCTTCGATTATTAAATTACTTATAAAAAAGGGAGTCAAACTTGATACAAAAGATAATCAGGGGAAAACAGCTCTGGATTGGGCTAGAGATAAAGGGCACCACAACATTATTGATCTAATAGCCCAGAATAACAAACAATAATTTACTGCTTGCTCTAATCTCTCAGGGGTTCCTCACTAGAGAAGTGTAAAGAAAGCTGACTTTCATAAGTTAAAACGCTGTTCATTACTAATAGTTGTACTATAATTGTGGTAGATCTATCTCAGCGGTATTAATAATGAAGCCCTATCTAACTCTTGATATATCTAGCGAAGATACAAATTTTACTGTCTATATAAATGGTTTATATTGTGGTTACAACCATACAATAAATCGCAGTGAATTTAAGAAGCCTATAAATCAACTATTGGTATCAGGTAATAATTCTATTCAACTGATATTGCTTCCTAACAATAATCTTATCGATTTTCTTAAAGCTGATACATACTTGAAAGTTGAGTTAAACCAACCAAAGTCTGATGATAAAAATGTGGTCAAAGAATCGACCATTACACCGATGAACCTATTTAAAAATGAAAATAATGAGTTTTTATTTTCCGTAAAATTTGACTATAACTTATTCAATATTGGTCCCTGGCTAACCAATTTATCTCCATTAACCAAAAATGAAGTTACTCAGTTTACTCATTACTTACTAAAGTTAATTAAAGAAAAACAACTAGATGCTCTATTACAGCTTTTCTATGTAAGAAGCCAAATTTATGCTACAGCTTATGGGGAAGAATTTAATAGTAATTTGAGTTTTTTTACTAGTTTTCTCAAAAGCAATGTATTAGCAGCTAATTTAATAAGTCCAACAGTTAAAGACCATCAACTCTACCTCGACTTTACTTTAGACTCACGAATTTGTAATGTTTATCTAAAGCCAGAACTAGAAATAGACACTTTGTTACCTCTTGATCGAAGTTCGCTAACACCAATAATAAGTACTACAGGAAAACATTTTGATGGTGTCTATTCTTTAAAAACTGCTGTAGTTAAGTATAAAGGTCAAATGATGCTGTTTGTTTAATGAAAAGTTAGTAAGGTAGGCGAAGGACTAAAGCAGCAATGTAAATTTATTCAACATGATTTGTTATCCTACGTTCAATTACCTTAAGTGTAATGAATAATGCACTCTATTTACAGATAAGTTCATTGGAGCTGACTCATGTTTCATTCATACTGAAAGTCAGCAAACTAAACTACATTTAAAAGGTTTATAAACTGCAGCTGTCAGCGGCCCTGCCGGCGAAGAAATTTATATCAATGAATATGGGCATAGAGACTATCTTATGGATATTTACTACTTTCGCCTGCATGATTCATCACACACAATATAAAACCTTGAGTATAGTTTAGTGATTCTGAACTAATCGATGATCAATATAGTTGTAGGTAATAATGCAGCAGGCCCTTCGGGTCACAACTCACTCGTTCAACAGCTTCGTTAAAGTGTTTAAGAATAGATGGCTATTCACTGCACACTTTGCCTTGCTGTTAAACGAGTGAAGCTGCGACAAAAATAATAAATAACCATAAGATAGTCTCTTAAATCCAATTTCAGTGGGACCGCCAAGGCCAAAATGATGAAAACACATCAAAATGGGTACGAGTCATTCATAATTGGACCGGCCCACAATGGGGACAACTCACCCTGCCCCGCCTAGGCCAAGAATTAATGCTGGATTTTATCAATGGTGACCCCGACCACCCCATCGCCCTTTCTAGAATTTATCACGCCAATAACAAACCACCTTATAAGTTACCCCCCAATAAAACCCGGCTAACACTAAAAAGCCAAAGCTCATTAGGTGGTGATGGTTTTAATGAAATTCGCTATGAAGATAAAAAAGGTCAAGAGCAAGTTTTTTTTCATGGTGAAAAAAATTGGAATTTAACCGTTAAACATGTCCAGCGAGAACAAATCCAAGCTAACCGCCACTTAATCGTCGATGCATCCCGCTATGAAACCATCAAAGGCGAACACCACCGTAAAAAAGACCAACTAGCCAATCGCCAAATCGGTCAATCCGAAAACATCACCAGCGGCCAGCAATACCAACTAAAAACCGCCAGTATACACACCGAAAAAACTGGCACCGAACAACGATTCCAAGCCAGCATGAAAATGGTTATCGAAGCCGGCAACGAAGCCACCGTCACCGCAGGTGGATCTTTTATAAAGGTCAATGCCGCCGGGGTGTTTGTATCGCCTAAATCGACGATAAAGAGTGGCAAGGTGGGGCATGGGAGTTTTAGTTTGTCTTTGCCTGTTGGCACGATAAAAGGTCTACTGGCGGCACTTAGTGCCACATCATCGGTGCCATCAACAGCAGAAGACTGCCAATTACAAGAAGAGTGTAAAGACTGTAACTTAACCTAAGTTTTTAAGTTATTATGAATATTCAATCATATATTGAGCAACAACAAAGCGTAGGCCAAAATTGTTATGTATTAGCTGATGGCGCAGTAATAGAGAATATTCTTGAAAAAATATACGACACCGAAGGTGACCCAACTTTTTATCCTATATACAAAGAAACAATTCTTGAAGCCGTTATAGAAAAAACACCTTGTTTAGTTGAAATTAAGTCAAATTCCCCCTTTTTAAGCTTTTTACTACAAGAACCCACTGATGACGAAAGCTGGTTAATTCTGTTTAGCCAACATCCCCTATCAACACTGGTCAGTCACTGGCAAAGTCTGCTGTATACGACAATACCAGATAGTGGTAAAGAAGTGTTATTTTTTGCTTACCGCTCAAGGGTATTTAAGCAACTGATGGCAGGTAGCAGTGAATTAGAGAAAAGCCAGTTGTTAGGCCCCATAGAACAACTACTTACATTAGATTCAGCAGGCACTGAAATTGATGGCTGGCATATTTGGCACAATACAGAAGCATGGAATGGTCAAATACCAGAGGAAAGGCCTTGGTATCATTTGAGTGATGGTCAGTGGCAGCATTTACAAGCTATCCACCATAATAAAGTGATAAAAATCATTTTTGTCCGTTTAGTTCAAGAAAATAAAAATTTTGCTTTAACCAGCGACGTTCAATTAACCGCACTAATTGAATACTGGTTGAAGAAAGCAGAATCTTATCAAATTTTCAATACAGAACAGGTCATTAAACTAATCCAGGTGATGACCGAGTTTGGTGAGCACCTTCCAGATGAAACCTTTTCCCAAATGGAAAATAATTTACTTCTTAATGATCAACTTTCAGAACAAGAAAAAATCAATTATCTGGAAAACTACGCCGCATTGGTTTATGAGCATCCTAACTACCCAATTAATCCCATGCGGTGTTTGGCGTATGATAAAATTTATCAATACACAAAAATAAGTCGTCGTGCTATAGACCCATTCAATGATTTTGACAGTAATCTTCGGCTTGTTTTTATGCAAGCTTATCAACAATTACTACCTTACCGAGAACAAGCATATCAAGCAATGCAAGCGATGTATCAATATTATGGCAACCAGTTGATTGACCGAGAAAGACATTATTTGGCAATTAGTTATTTTTCCGACAGGGATACAACCTATCGAAATACTCTATATCATTATTTTAATCAACTGGTTGAATCTCATGTATAACACAAAACCTCTGTATAAGTAAAAGAAATCATAACAATGCAATTACATACTACACGTCATGGTGATGACTTAAGCAGTATAGCTGCCAAATATGATACAACCGTAGATGATATTTTGAACTATAATAAACATCTATCGAATGCAACGACCCTACCTGCTGGCAGCAAAGTAATTATTCCAGTAGAGGCAGTAGAATTCGATACTGATTCAGTATCAGCAAGCAACCCTCATCCCAAAATAAAAAAGGTTAACCCTCAACCAGATAAAGTACCTAGTACCCCCAAAGGTCCAAAAATAGAAGCTGCAGAATCAGACAAGCAAATCAAAAATACGCATCCAGATTTAGTTAAAAATGATTCTAAGCCTATTAATGAGATTTCCCAGAAAATTGACAACCGAGAACAAGCTAACCCTTTAGAAAGTGAAGTAACTCAAAATAAGACTACCAATCAAAAAACTCAAGAAGACTGTTTGCCTTGCAAAGCAAAATGCCAAATTAAAATTGGTTGCCAACATAACTTAAGAATTTATGAGAAAAAACCACCCTATTATGCGATTGTACCTGGCAACAAAGAAAAAGACCAAAATAAAGATGGCCATTATTGTGATAAAATTAATATATGGTTGAAAGGATCCTACGTACCTAAAGCTATTTACTTAGATAAAGAGATTATCAAAAAAAAAGGAGCTGACCATGGAGGGAGTCATTTCCAAAAAGAAGTTCCTTATACCCAGTCTTTTTCTATAGCATCATTTGAGTCGCTTAATTTAATAGGCCTGAGTAAAATGATTAACCCGCCAATTGAGAACTACTTACTATACGGTGACTGCCTTGGAGCTATACCAATAAAAGTACATAGCCCAGATGTATGGGAGTTAAAGATTGGTTTCCCTGCCTGGAAAAGTGTTGAAACCGGTAGAAAAAGTTTTGGCTCAGTACGACCATCAGAAGCAGATGAATACGAAGTATATCGTAATAGAAGAAGCGGAACACGATCCACAACAGTGTCTCGAACTCGACAAAGAGCACCAGATGGTGAAGAAACTAATAATACCCAGCCAACTACAGTAAGTGGAGGAAACCAGCAATCTCAGACAGCCACAGGCTCCAATGAGGCAAACTCAACAAGTAGTACCACAGCTAGTTCTATAACTAATACTTCACCAAACACTGGAGGTTCAAACACTCAAACAGACTCATCAACGAGTACTACATCTAGCTCTACAGCTAATACTGCAAACCAACAAATTCAGACAGCAACAGATAGCTCCGACACTGTAGTACAATCTACAAGCCCAACGACGAGTTCTTCCACCACAACCACTCCTTCAACTGATGAACAAAGTCAACAAACTCAAACAAGTTCCAGTAGCAGCAGTAGTCATGAGCTAGAAGCGAATGTGGCTACAGATTCCTCAGCCAACACTGGAACTCAATCCCATCAAACAACTACAACGGATACTAGCTCTCCCCCTTCTAGTTCCTCATCCGAAGGAGCAGGGGAAAGCATTTCACGCGAAGTTAAATATAATTTTCCACCAGGAGTTGAATTAAAATGTAACAATCAAACCGTTACTCTTAATAGTCTACATAACTTGTATCAAGTGATCGTAGCAGCCAAAAATATTTTAAATATAGTTGGATATGTACAAAGTGTTATTCTATCGATAAAGCCTAAATGGGGAGTCTACGTTAAAATGTCATTAGGCTTTATGGAAGGGGGTATTCATGCTAAATGGCATGAAAAAGAGCACCAAAAAGATCATAGAGTATATACTTATTTTGAGTTTGGCATTAGTTTGAAGTTTATCAAAATAGAGCTAGAAGTGGGGATAGGAGCCTCTATTTCAGATGATGTTGGTATACAACTTTATTTAAAAGCTACAGGAGAAGTAAGCGCCACCGATCTAATTGTTTTTGATGAGCCGGACCTTAATTACAAAAAAGTTAAAAAAGATATTCTATTCAAGGGTGCTGTTGAGTTTTCAATAGGCTTTCGTGCACAGGCTAAGGAGTACTTTAAAGTAGAAGGATGTTTTAGTTCAGGCTTTGAGATACCAATTAATGCTATTTTAGCACCAGGCAATGACCCCTTTTTTCATATTAAAGGCAAACTAATTTGGACAGGGGTAAAGGGTAAACTTGAAGTTTCAATCAGTACTGGTAAAGACTCAGGCTTACTTAAGTTTGATTTTGAAGAAGATTTCATCCCACCTAAAGATATTGCTGAATTCAACTGGCCAGACAAACCTCAAGAATATAATCCTTCTTTTACTCCGTCTCAAGAAATAAAAAAAATATTTGAGGAGCAATTAACTGACTGGTGGAACATTAAAGTAGGTAAAAAATATATAAAGGAAGATGTGTGGTTAGGATTTAATAGTATAAAATTCACTGAAATTACAACCAAAGATATTGTTGATGCTTTAGTAGAACCAATTATTAATCATCCCTATATGCTAACTGACAAACAAACCATTAAACTGATCGCTCAAAAGGTCAATGAAGATTTAGACAAAATGGGTGAGCGGGATTGGGAGCGAGATTATGTAGATCAAGACGAATTTTATAATTATATTAATACTCAATACAAAAAAATCTTAAAAAACTATGAAGATCAAGCAGCTATTAATGCTGATAAGCTTGCTAAAAACTGAGTAAAATCAGGAGTATGAATCTTAGAAAACATTAAAAACTAAATTGCAGATTGAGCACACCGAAAGCCAATAAAACTGTGGTCACGTGGTATAGGCTCCATACTTTTTCTTTTATAAAGGTATTTAAAAGTTTGGTCTCTATTTTTATGCGCACCTCTGATTACTTTTTCAGTGCCCTCAGCAGGCCCTTGAGGATCTTTTTCTGGAGAATGAAAGAAATAATCGCTGCTATACCAATCGCTCACCCATTCAGCATAACCACTTTCCATTCCGTAAATCCCTAGGGGGTTCGGCAAGTATGCGTCTACTGACGCAGCCCAAGATAAGAATTCTATAGGTTCAGTGTTAATAGCCGGCTTTAGGGTATTATCATCTGTTGCATATTTTACATCTTGCCCTCGGCTACGAGCAGCGTATTCCCATTCAGCTTCAGTCGGAAGCCGATATGGTTTACCTGTTAAGTCCGCTAACCATTGACAATAGTTATTCGCATCTTCCCATGAAACACGGTTAATTGGTGATTTAGGGGAGCGTCCTTTAATTTTTTCTGTGTTAATTTCAGCAATATAGTTATTAGTAGCTTGTGCAAAAATTTGGAAATCCACCAAAGTGGTTTCATATTTGCTTATATAGTAATCACTAAGAGTTACCTTATGTTGGTGGGCATTATTTACTAAGGTAGGGACAAGTTCTTTATAGTTGGGTGGTTGATTACCCATAATAAAGGAGCCCCCTTCAACAAATACCATATTGGCATCAGCCCTTTCCAACAGTTCATTGATGCGTTCTTTCAGCTCTGCACGACTCAATTCTTTAGAACATCCTGTGCCAATAATAACTAAAAGCACAATACTAATCCAAAGAAAGCCAGTTAATGGTTGCTTCATCACCTAATCAATAACCCTTTTCATAACAAGTTTAGCCTTATCTACTTCACCTTCAACTATCATGACTTAATAAAAGTATAAATAATTTGTTTACTGTTTGTAATCAAATTAACCGTAACTTAACTGCAATTCTTAAGCAGGATATCCTATGCTATAAATACACTCAGAGTAAACATAAGTATTATGAAAAAATTTATACCAAGGAACCTTTCACTTATCATCCTCGGGTTAGTAATGCTAGGGATAACAGGTGGTATCGGTTACTTTATATCCTACTACGAATATGAGAACGGCTTTATTATAAGGAAACAAGCTCCAATGAAAGAGCATTTAGTATTGGATATTACCGCCCAAAATTCTTTAATTACTATTCAGGTCAATGGCCTGCTTTTTACGCATTTAAGAACTTTGCAACGAAGTGGGCTGAAAATGCCATTTAATGAGCTACTTGTCAAAGGAGAAAATCAAATAAAACTGGAAATATCCCCTAGTGGACCTATTGCTGATTTTCTTAACGAGACTATAAACATACACATATACAGCAAATTCCCTAAGTATGATGATGCTAAAAAAGTTGTTATTTTTCAGCAATCAGTAAGACCTAACGAATTAACTAAAATCAAAGATCAGGAAACATATCAGTATATCATAAAATTTCCCTACCAGGGTTTTGACATAACACCCGTATTAAGCCAGCTTTCACCCGTGACACAACAAGAAGCCATAGCATTTGCTCTTCATGCAGTAAGTTTGATCGAAAATAAAGATTTGGAGTCATTTGCTAACTTATTTTACATAAGAAAAAAAATATTCTCTCAGGCTTACAACGAAGAATTTGAGAAAAATTTTAGGCAACAAATAAATATTTTTAAGTCAACATTTATGAGTACAGGCCTAGAGAAAATGGAAATAGAAAATCACGAATTTGTCCTTACCCCTCACGTAGGTGGCAAAGTGTATAGTATTTACATCAAACCTGACTTTGAACTAGATATCAATAAAAGTTTAGACAAATCTGAAATATTACGTAACTTGCTGATAAGCAAACGTACCAGAGGTACCCCACAATACAGTTTAGAATGTTCAATTGCTAAATATCAAGGCAAGTTAATTTTTTTTATTTAACAAGTAAGATTTTTATTTAAGTGGTTACAAACACTAAGAAATAATTTAATGCTGATTTTTATATTTCCGAGAACCGCCCATTAATATTCCACCAATAGTAATTAGAACTACAGCCCCAAAACTCAAACCAATAATAGCTAGAAATAAGTCAACAAATGAATAAATTATGAGCTCTCGCGGATTAAATGGGTTATAGTAGATTTCCACTTTAGAATCTATAGAGTAAGGTTGCTCACTAGAGCCTGTCTTATTAGTAGCAGTAATTTCTACACCACGATCTGACGTATACTCTACAACTGGATAATAAGTATCCAGGTCTTTAGGTTCAATAGAGATTCGTTTATAGGTCTGGTAATCTATAACAACACCTGTAGTCTTTATACCATTAAAGTAAAGATAAGTGGAATAATTGTATATATAGTAGCAACCATAGATTAATACACATGCTAGTGTAATAAGACCACAGCCTGCGGCTAAATATTTAGCTTTATTAGTCATTATTTTTATTAACTATCTATAATCACACTAGTAAGATTCACTATAGCATAGAATAGATCTATAGTAATCATCCTAAAATACAGATTATCTTTCAATGGTGACTCAAGCCTCTGTGTTCATAAAATCCTTCTTGGTGCAATCGCCAACATGTGATATTGGCATTGACAATAATAAGGCTCCGACAACGCTGAGTGGCATTTATTAGTTGAATCCACTACTTATAAATGATTCATTGGAAATAAACTTCTCTTTAACAGAAAGAAGCCAATGCAACAACATAGTAGACCTTGGTCTCCCAAACCTGTTGATGAAATAAGAAGACAGCAATTGTATGCTATACGAAGTATGTTTTTAGATGGCTCTAATAAAGGTCAATATGCTTAAGGTAACTTATCTTGATAGTTTATGACACAGCGAACACCTATGGACCGTCTTGAAGGGCCACTTGGATTAAGTAGGCTTTTTTCATAGTCACCTTGCGATCCCCTGCCTATATTATCATTTTTGAAACTATTCCCTTCCATACCACTTCGCCAAGCATGCTTATCGCCTTCCTTAGGTCCTTGGGGGTTATGTTCAGGAGAGTACTCATAGTAATCGGCAGCATAATAGTCCTTTACCCATTCCCCCACGCTGCCCATCATATTATATAAACCTAATTGGTTTGGCGGATAATGCTCATTCACTAGAAACCTGTTGTTTAAATCAAAATCATCCCCCTTAACAACAGGCTCATTGAGCTTACCTGTTTTATCAAACTGGCCCGTTGCTGTAGCAAATGGATGCTCTTGCCCTCGACTACGAGCAGCATACTCCCACTGGGCTTCAGTTGGTAAATCAAAAGGGAGTTTTGTCAGTTTACCCAACCAATCACAATAGGCTTTAGCCTCTGTCCATAGCAGAAGATGAGCAGGTTTGTAATCTTCCGCATGTGCCTTGCTGAACTTTGGTAATTCCCATCCAATTGGATTATATTTTTTAAAGATCTTCATTTCCCAATTATTGGCCTCATATTTATACATATAGAAGCTATCTAGAGTTACTTTATGCACAAAATCATCATCAGGGTAGGCTGTGATTCTATAACGCTTGCCATTTTCCACAAGACCAAAATCCCCCATCATGAAAGAGCCCCCCTTAACAAACACCATATTATCCAAGGTATGTTTAATCAGCTTTTTAACATCTTCATTTTGAGTGATATCCTCACTTTCTGCATTACATCCAGCGCTAAGCACGACTGTAAGAGAAAGCCAAGGCAGCAATGTAAATTGCTTCAACATGATTAGTTATCCTACGTTCAATTACCTTAAGTGTAATGAATAATGCACTCTATTTACAGATAAGTTCATTGGAGCTGACTCATGTTTCATTCATACTGAAAGTCAGCAAACTAAACTACATTTAAAAGGTTTATAAACTGCAGTTGTCAGCGGCCCCGCCGGCGAAGAAATTTATATCAATGAATATGGGCATAGAGACTATCTTATGGATATTTACTACTTTCGCCTGCATGATTCATCACGCACAATATAAAACCTTGAGTATAGTAATCTGGAACTGTTATGGATAAAGCTAAAGTATTTGATCACTGGGGAGAGCCAAATGTTCTTGTTCGTGTTCCGACTAAGGCAGTCACCTCGGCTAAAGTACCAAGGCCTTTTGGTAATACTCACGACGTTGGCTGGGAACCAAATACAGAAGCATACCCCGGTGCAGGTACAGGAGGCTACAATCAGTTTCTAATGACCACAGACACCTGGGATGACTCTTGGGTAATACCTTTAAAATCTACCAAAAAGCCATCTAGTTCCACAAAGAAGGAGCCTAATAGTGAGTAAAGATATCCAGTTGCTATTAGCGCAAGGTATAAATGAAGAATTACATAAAGCAATACTTGAGAAAATCTTATTTGCGTTTAGAAATTCTAGTATAACTGTATCAAGAAAAGATTTTCTGAGTATGAAGCATGGTAGTGTTAGTGCTGCTCAGAAAATTTATAAAAATTTAAGAAATTGTTCTTGCTCTAAAATATGGCCGGAAGGTGAATTAAAGAACTATGATAGTTATCAAAAATGTTCAGTAAAGGTTAATAATAGTAACAGGCAACTCTCAGTTTTTTCTGAACCTTCTTGGTCAGACCAATCTAATTATGAGCTAAACCCCACAGTTAGCTTGGAGCTCATTTAAAAAAAATATGGAAGATAAATTAGACTTAGTCGGTTAATTTTCTTTCGCTGAAGACTCTATAAAAAAAATGCCTATACAGAATACCACCCAGGCGATACGAATTATTGGAGCGAGAATGCTCCTATAGCAATTCATTATTACCCATATCATGAATCCTATATTAGATCTTGCAAAAAATGCAAGGCAATATTTTTAACTTATACGGAGTATGCCGGACATGGTCCTCAAAATCGTATAAGATATGTTCGCAAAGAGTTAATTCAAAGGTAAAGATAGAACATATAGTGAACTAGGGAAATCGTGCTATAGTTGATATTAAATAACTCCCCTTCTATTTTTATAAGAATACGAAGGGGATAAAATCGCATCTACACTTATAAAATCACTCTCCCATCTTTTTTTTACACTCCCTGACACAACGGCTAGCAACAGCATGTTTTGGATACTTATCCAGGAACTGAGTGAATGCGTCGATGGCATCTTGATATTTGCCTAATTCTTGGTAAATATGCCCCAAGTTGAGGGCTGCACTGGGGAAGTCATCACTTAATGCCTGCGCTTTTTGATAAGCTTCAATTGCCGCGGGATAGTTCCCATCATTGGTTGCTAACCAACCTAAGTTATACCATGCAGCTGGATGTTTTGGCGTAATTTCCAAACATTTATCCACCATTGCTCTAGAGAGTTTAAAGTTTTTATGATGAGCTGCAGCAGAGGCTCGCTGTAATAGTTCTTCTGTTTCCCACTGCGGTAAAACATCCTCTGTTTGAGCTTTAACTATCGCATCATCACTTGAAAGCACACCTTTTTTTTGTTGCTCTTTAAGATCATTAACAATGACATAAACATAATTCATAAAACCACAGCGACAGCGTAAGGCTGCTTTATAATACAACAGTTCTCCACACGTTCGTTTTGGCCCTATATCGCCCGTTATATATTGACCTTTCTTATCACAGGCTATACAAAGATGGTTAGCGGTTGACTCTTCTTTTTCAATATTTGTTGTTGGTCGATATCCATAATAAAGTGATAAACCTTTACAGCATGTAGTTTTTGTTTTTTTCATATTGCACATATCATTCACATTACTATCCTCATTTTTATAATTAATATATTTCTATCCACTTGTTATACAACGATCACGATTAAATAATATTTTTATTCGACCAAACTCCGCATTTAGCTTTTTTTCCATAATTAAGTCATCACTAAGCGTTTCACTCACATCATTCTCTTCTGGAAGGCTAACTTTAAACCCAGTAGGAAAATCCATATCTCCCTCTCCATCTCCATCAATATCTTCATGTTTTCGTTTTTGCTCTTCAGAGACATACTCCATTCGAATTGGTAACTCAATTTCAACCCGATCTATGTTGTAACGATATTCCTTACCTGATTTTTCCATTAAATTATTAGCATTTCTTAAAGTACCATAAAGTGCATATAGTATTTCATGCAGCTCACGTTTTATTCTATTACTACGTTTACCTGCATCAGATGTATTATCTTTCTTTTTCATAATCACCCCTACCTATGAATTCTATTCTACTATTTACTTCTTATAAAACCTTTCTTTTACAATATTATTTAAACAGTCATTTCATTATACTTAATAAATTATTGCGTATTTATTACCAAATAGAGCATACCCTCTTTTCCAAACGCAATAACAGTATTATAGCTTAACAATAGCACTACAGATAGTTTATCTATTTTTACAAATAAAACTTAATACTAATCAAACATTCAGACTATTATAAAACATTATATATCTTAACAAGATTTATTTGATATACCTTGCTATACATTTAACTGCATGTTTGAAAGTAATAAAAAAAATCATTTTCAAGGAGAGATCACAATGGCTAATGCTGTAGAATTATCAGGTTATATAGTTGCTTTTGCGGGAGCAGCAAGAGTTGCTCAAGCTGCTATGTCTACTGGCACAGATCCAATGACAATAGCAGAATATACTTTTGAAATTAATATTTCAGCAGACTTTGATATCAAATCAGATACAGATGTTAAAATAAATCTATGGAGAGTAAATTTAAACCAAAAAATAACCACTGAATATAAGAATCATTGGGGCATTAGAGTTGAGTGCAAAATAAAACCTGCAGCTGTAATAGCTGCTGAAACTTAGGAGCGTCTTAATTTCTAACTAAAAAAATATAATGGAAGTTAAATAAAGCATACTATGTATGTAAAATTTTTCTTCCATTTATAACCTAACAGCACCAATCCAACCGACCTTTTAACTACTAGCAAAAAGCAATATACCACCCCTATATTTTAAAACATAAACCATCAAAAGAAACAAAAAACTAGATCAAATAATATTAATTATAAACAAATAAGCAGATTAGCTTTAGTTGAAACACCAAGCAATAAAAATCAATTTTAAAAGAGATATATAAAACTCAGCCAAGATCAGGGAAAAACCATGAACTATATTACAGACCCAAGTTATTTATCGTTACATGAGAACTACAGCAATGAAAAAAAAACAACACAAGAGTTACAAGAAAACACTTATTTAAACTCATTTGCATGGAAATTTATAAGTGATGCCGAAAACAAAGGGATAAAAATAAAGAAAATTATTGATAACAAAATTAAAGAGGGTGGCTTCAAAGACTTTTCAGGAATAGATGAGCCTAATAACCTCCTTAAAAATTTCTTTTACATTGCAAGATATGCAGATATAAATAAAAATGATTTCACCCAAAAGGAAAAAATTTCCAAAAACTCTCCACTCTATTACAAAGAACTCAAAAAAGCAACTTATGATGAAAAACCATGGAACTTAGACTGGAGGCAAATACCTGATTATATTAAGAAACACATATACATAAATAGAGAAAAAATTTTTACACGCCCTTTTAATAGTGAGTTCAAAATAAACTCCGTAAATTTTAATTCCGATGAAAATAATTTTATACATGATACAGGAAAAATATATGATAGACTTGAAAGCTCTACAGACCCCAAAAAAGATGGAACTAGGTTTAAATTTATCTCTAAATGTGCAAAATGTAACAGACTACAAAGCAATCCAATCATTCAATATCAAGATGATAACCATCCTTATATGGAAGGATATTTGATGAATGTCTTAGATAACAAAGATACCCATGCAAAAAAGTATTATAAAACTGCCTATGATAGTAAATTAGGCCTACTTTCCGGACCAAGCGGAACTTCACATAGAGTAAAAAATCTAATAACCTCTTTATACAAAAATCATGATCAAAACCTTGATTTAATAATTACTTCTATTTGTTTAGCTTGTTTAGGAATCCCTTATAACTGCCACTCTTTTTATGAAATAGTCACCGTGATTATGCCAGACAACAAAGATTTTCATAATATAGATAAATTTAATTTATCTTACAAAAAAATAGACTGGAATATAAAATACGCCACATAAAATACTATTTTTACTATATATTTACAGCACCCTCACTCACCTATTATCATTTAAATTATTTGGTGGTGAGGGTGTAAGTAATTTTTTAAGCACTCAAACAAGGCAAACTGTATGAGTCTAGCTATAATTTTTAGGTGTAGCAGAATAACTAATCTACAAGCTCAGCTAATCCATTACCCATGATTGAAAAAATCTCATCATAGCACTTATCCTGACTTCGAGAGAAACTTTTACAGACTTTTTTAATGTATAAAATTTATCATAATAGAGACTTTATAAAATATAATTTCTGCACACTCCCCATAAACGTTATATTAAATTTAATTCCAGTGAATAGGCTTTTAGGAATACTAGTACTAGTTTTATCCTCGACTTGTTCAGCCTGTCTTACATGGTGGCAGAGTAATAATACCTTGCACTATCCACTATCACGTAAATCGTCTGAGCCTGTAGATACCTTTTCAAATAGTTAAAAAGATAAATGGTTGAATCTAAATTGATATTGTCTTCATTAAATAGAGCAATCGTTTCCAGGGTTTCTGCTCTCATCACACCATGAATATTGTAGCAAGATCGACCTGTATTCGACTTTGTTTTTTCTTGCCCTTTCTTAATCCAGCTATACGCGGCTTCTGTACAGTACAGTCGGGAGCATCGTATCAAGTACTTCATCAACCTACTTTGTCTTCATTAATTGATTATATTGCTCAAGAAACTCTTCTTGAGCCTGTACATTGGGATTAGCTGGCACAGAAAACCGGTCATACCACTAGTACTGTATTTAATACCAAAGGTTGCTTTTAGATAGTGACAAACACTTCCTATACTCAAATAATATATGATTATCAAGTTATACTCACAGACGTTTTTTGCTCATCGGAAAGCTTAGATTTACTGCCTTTATGATTCTTTTTTAGTAATACAAATCATGGTAAATAATCTGTAAAATACTTTGTCACAGTATTTAACTTAATTTGACTATGAGTTTAATAATGGCAAGGATTACTTCTATTCCAGATGAGTTGTATGACTACGACTTTGATGCCTTACTAAATAAACACAACCAAGAACAAGGCTTTATTTGTTAGCGATGACTCATTTACAAACAGGTTAGTCCCAAACTGAAATTGCACTAGGCATTAACATGGAAGGACATAAAGAGCTATTAGGGTTGTGGATCTCCGAAAATGAAAGCGCTAAGTTTTGGTTGTCAGTATTGACGGAGCTAAATAATCGAAGGGTTAAAGATATCCTGATTGCCTGCGTGGATGGGCTAATGGGTTTCCCTGATGCTATAGCCACCGTATTCCCTAAAACGTCAGTTCAGCTCTGTATTGTACATATGATTCGTAACTCACTTAAGTATGTCTCCTGGAAAGACCGCAAGGCACTGGGGGCTGGCTATCCAACACTTTTCAATTGCATTTAGCGATTGGATTAAATTAGACTAAAACCTAATGGGCATGTGGACAATTTAAATTACAGACTCTTAAAAGCTTGTGCTCCAGGTGCTGGGCTGTTTTAACAAGCTAATAAACAGAATTGTTATGCTAACACCATCTTGTTTATAGCAGTTAGCGTAGCACTCTGATTGTTTCATCATCTAAGAGTAGAGCTTCTTTTACTGCCTGAAGTGTCTAACCAGTCTTGTAAGCATCTATGGCATGCTTACAACACTTGTGGGCGACTTAAAGCTCTGCGAGTGCTGTTGGTGATAGTTCGAACTTTCCCATAACAGTTGACTATACACATGATAATGTATTATTGAACCTAGAAATGATTCGCGACTGCTATAAATGCTTCTTTAGCAAAAGTATATCATTTTCTTAACATATAAAACTTTATAATTTTACCCACAAAAAAATTTAAGTCTTATTAACTATCAATCTTATCCTATTTCTTTAACTGCTGTTCAATTTAAACTAAAATAGGATTAGTATTATTTTTCTAGAAGTTTAAGTTTTATGTAAATGTTGTGACTTATTGATGTAAGCGGTAATAAAGTTATGGCTAAAGTTGTAGAGTTAACGTCCCGTCAATTAAACCCTTCTAAACGCCCTGGTCTGTCTCTTAAATATGCTTATCGACCACAAACTAATCAAGAAAGGAATCTTGTCCATACTACACACCCTTGTTTAGCTTGTGGTCGAAAAGGTCATATTATTAATGGTGATTGTGGCCCAGAAAGAAAAAAAGGAGATATTATTTATTTTCGAGTTGCCCTAATATGCGACTGTAGTTACATGAATTTTGTTAATGTGATTGTGAATGAATTACCTGAATATTCAAAAAGAGCCAGACATCCTGTTACCGATGACTTGTTTGATTCTCTATCTGATTGGCGAATAGAAGAGCTTCTCCAGTTATCTGCAGCATCAGGTCACCTAGGTAATTTTACCATGGCTAGAAAATTGGTTGACCGCTGCATTCAAATTGCTCCTGATAGCCAAGGTGCATGGTATAATCTTGGGTGGCTCCATGTCAATGATGGAGATTATCAACAAGCAATTGATGCTTATAAAAGAGTTTTAGAACTAGGTAGCGACTTTCCCAGTGCACTTTTTAATTTAGGTAATATTTATAAGGATTTACAATGGTATAATGAAGCTTGTGATGCTTTTAATAAATTTTTAAAGCTTTATCCAAAACATATTCAAGCGAAGAAGAGTTTAAAGGAGTGTGAAGCAAAAGTTTAGTTATATACTCTTCCCGAATGATTTCTAGGCTTTGTTACCATCGTTCTTAATCACCAAGGATGGTGTGAATGCAGTTAATGCATGGAGCATTTAACTGTCACCCCAGTCATTTAGTTTATCTAAACTCCTGGGGCTTCATCGCTCGCTGGCCTCGCCCTTGTGCCCTAGGGGTATAAATAACCCTTCGCTGTGAGTATATACCACTTTATTTTTACACCCAACACATGAGTTCACTTTATTAAACCACAGCAGTCATCTAACTCCATACGCTGCTGATCGGCAGGAGATTTTAGGTCCTCAGTATATAAATTTTCGGGGTGTTGGTTTATCGAAGGCTTGATATTTTGTAAATCAATGGGGAGATGATCACTATCTATCCATATTTCACCACCTTGACAGATTAAATCTAAGTGAGAAGAGCAGCTATATTTAGCAACTTCAGGTAACTGATTATGATCACCAAACCCTAAGTGAATACCTGGCACTCTTTCGTTTATATGTGAATTAAGTGAAACAGCTTGCTTGATACCGATATTTGTGCCAAATCCTAGTTCACCAACCAATTTTCCATTTTCATTATTAAAACAATAATTGATTATTTCAGTTACTTGTTTATTTTTACATTGGAAGTCAACCGCTTGGCCATCTTCAATTGTAACGGATACAGGGTTATTTGCTAATCTTGCATCTACATCCGTGAGAACATTTACATTAAACGCAAACTCAGCAACTAACACACCATTAATACTAGCAGGAAATGTAGCTACTTCTCCTGCAGGTAACATCATAAAGCTATTATCTTTTATTATTCCCCTATTACTTATCCAACGATATCGATTATTATCTAATGTCACTTTTAAATTTGTACCACTTTTTGTTGTTATAACTAGCTCTTTTGCCTTCATTAGTTTTTCAAGTATCGTAGTATTTTTCCTAGAGAGTATTTCTGGTGTTACAGCTAATGATTGCGCAAAAAAATCATAACAAGCACTTATCACTCTTATGACACGACATTTTTTTTCATGGCAATTCATTACGATTCTTCTGAAGATATTATTATGTGACATCGTATTTTTTTCAAAAGTCATAAATACGATATCGCCTTGTAGATCTGCTGCATTAGGTAGTAAGCAGGTTAGCTCATATAAAAGGGCTTCATCATTCAATGGACTCATCATGGTAACATGATGCTTTATCCTTTTTAGCTTTAAAGACTCACTAACCAAAGCGACAGACTCTACACTATCTTCTGTGCAAGCCATTATCACTAGATCATCTATGGAAATTTTTGCATAATCATTAATGAGTAATTCAACACCATCACAAACCTGCTGATTTAATTGAAAGTTCATTTGTTTTCCCATCTATAAAAGAGTTGATCTAACCCATAAACATTTTTTTACACTTACAGAAGCTACTATATTTATAAACTCAATATAAAAACTCAGGAAAAAATTCCTGAGTTTTATTATTTATTGTTTATCTTGGCTTGTCTCCCACGAGATTTTCCAGGTAGGTGCCTTATGCGCATCTTTAATTAATTCGATTTTTTCTCCTGGTTTTTGTTGTTTACCTTCAATTTCCTTTAAAGAGCTTATAATTTGATCTGTCATGTCTGGGGTTAGTTTTGACATTTCTATCTCCATTAACTTATTTAATTTTGCTTGTAAAGACTGTCCAGCCGACTGCCTTCAAATACTAACTGGCTATTCCAAGTCCTCACAGGAACGTCCAATACGATTTTTAATGGAAAAGTTAGTTACCAGCATTCATAATTTTGTAACATCTCATTGACAAGTTATCACGCATAATCTATACGTTAAAATTTAGCTGTATTAAAATTATTCTAATTTCTTCTACGTGTAACAAGTTATTTATAGCTTATTGATATATTTACTTGGACATCAGCTCGCCAACTATCCCTCATGAAACAGTTTATTTGTTTAGTTATTTGTTTTTTTTATTATTGTTACAGTACTACCCTATTTGCCAAAGAAAAAATACACTGGCAAACCATTCACTGGCCACCCTGGATGATTCTTGAAGGTAAAAATAAAGGGCAGGGGTTTGCTGATCACCTGCTGCAAACAGCTAAGCAATATCAGGAGTTGATTGAGTCAGGCTACTCAAAACCTGACGAGATTAAAACACTTAGAAAATATTATCCTTGCTTTATCAACAACTCACTTGAACAACAATGTACAACTCTTCACGAATAATCCATCATTCACTATATTTCGAAAAGCATATACTCAAAGTGAAGGTTTTATAGGCGAGGCCATCGAGTGATGAAACCCCAGGGCAAGTCTGCAACTGTAAGACTTGCGGTAGTCACTTTAATTTATATAAAGGCACTGCTGGGCGCTTATAATAATAAGTGACTGGGGTGTCAGTTAAATGCTCCATGCATTAACTGCATTTCCACCATCCTTGGTGGTCAAGATCGAAGATAACAAAGCCTAGAAAACATTCACGAAGAGTATATTTAGTGTCCGGCTACTGTCATGCTCTCAATCAAAATCGATCCCGTCCGAATATTACCTCGGTAATCTACATCACTACCTACTGCTACTACCTTGTTAAATATATCTTTTAAATTACCTGCAATCGTCACTTCTGAAACGGGGTATTGAATTTCGCCATTTTCAACCCAAAAGCCTGCAGCACCTCTTGAGTAATCTCCTGTTACGATATTAACGCCCTGCCCCATCAACTCCGTTACCAACAGTCCTTTATCCATCTTTTTAACTAATGCTAATAAGTCTGCTGCGGGCTCAGTTGGATCAATAATTAAATTATGGGCTCCTCCAGCGTTAGCTGTACTTTCCATTTTTAATCGTCTTGCTGAATAGGTACCCAACATATAGTTGGTTAATACACCTTCTTTAACAAAATTTTTGGCATAAGTGGCTAGCCCATCATTGTCAAAAGCAGCACTTCCAATTGCTTGAGCTAAACGAGGTTGCTCATGGATATGGATATTATCAGGGAAAATCTGTTTTCCTAAGTGATCCAGCAAAAATGACGACTGACGGTACAAGCTTGAACCACTGATTGCACCGATAAAATGGGATAACAAACTCCCAGCTAATTCAGCAGAAAATAATACAGGTACTGTCGTAGTAGACACTTTTTTAGAGCCTAACCGCTTTAAGGTACGGTCTGCTGCTTTTCTGCCCACATCTACTGCAGTTTCTAACAACTGAGCATTACGGTTAACGGTATACCAGTAATCACGTTGCATTTCTTCTTTTTCTTGGGCAATTAACACACAACTAATGCTGTGTCTTGATGATACATAACCGCCAATAAACCCGTGACTGTTACCATATACCCGACAACCTTGATGGCTCGATACTGATGCCCCTTCAGAGTTGGTGATTTTTTTACTCACCTTAAAAGCAGCAGCTTCAGTTTCTTTAGCAATATCAATTGCCTCTTCAGCGTTAATTCCCCAAGGGTGGTACAAATCTAAGTCAGGGATATCGGTTGCCATTAATTTGGGATCAGCCAAGCCAGCATACTGATCTTCTGAAGTGTATTTAGCTATGTTGAGTGCTGCCGTAACCGTTTCTTTAATCGCTTTAGCAGAGCTATCAGAAGTACTGGCTGATCCCTTACGCTGACCAATATAAACAGTAATGCCAAACCCTCGATCACAATTAAACTCAACTGTGTCTACTTCCCCTTTCCGAATACTGGCAGATAGACCTGTGTCTAAACTTACCCCTACTTCTGCTGCAGAAGCACCCTGTTGTTTTGCTTCTGCCAAAATATCCGATACTAGACTCTCAAGATGCTGTTCTTCTATTTTTGGATTAAGCGACTGATTATCACGTTGCAAAGTCATATATATTAGCTTTTATAGTTAAAACGGATTTGTCTTGGGCTTACTTTATATGTGCTAAGTGTATTGTAGCTTGCCCCTCGATGCATACCAAGATAACCGCTCTATATTATCGGGGTATTTAGCGCTACAATTCTTGGTTAGAGATCTAAGCTGTATAGACTAACAATATTATGAGTGATAACGAGCAGTTCGATGATGATGAGCTTGAGCATAAAAGTAAAACTCAAGTTAAAAATGAAATGCATGCATTGCAAGCCATGGGTGAACGTCTGTTGACCCTGCCTGCCAAAGTGTTTGAGCGACTTCCACTAACCCCTCGGCTGAGAGAGGCGCTGGAAGAAAGCAAGCGTATTACCAGCTTTAATGCTCGCAAGCGACACTTTCAATTCATAGGCAAATTGATGCGGGATCAAGACCTGGAAACCATCCAGAACATCTTAAATCATTTTGATACAGCAAGTGATGAGTATAATCGTCAGTTTCATTTAATGGAGCGCTGGCGTGACCGGCTGTTAACTGAAGGGAATACAGCACTTGCCGAGTTTGTTGAAGCTTATCCTGGCGCTGATCGACAACACTTACGGCAGTTGATCCGCAATGCTTTAAAAGAGCAGCAACAGAATAAGCCACCAGCTGGCTCACGAAAACTATTTCGTTACATTCGTGACTTAGCTGAAGAAGCATCTTTTAACAGCAGCGATAAAGAAAAATCGGAGTAATTATACCCTCACCCAGAGGAGATTGTCGCAAAAGTAATTTCGCCTTCTCCCCCACGGGGGGAGAAGGGACTTGATTTGAAGTACTTTCGCGACATCCTTTTAAATAAAGCTTTGTAGTACTCTCTAAATTCTTCGGATATACCTGAATAAGAAGCGAGCAATTTGCTCTTAAATCGAGGCGGGGAAAATACCCGAAGCGCAGTTTACTTGCTGGTAAATGAGCATCGGAAGATTTTTCCCAACAAAGAGTTAAGAACAAAGGGCCGCTTCCTTGAGGATATCTTACTCGCCAGTTCCGCCTACCGTAATCTCTTCTATCTTAACGGTAGGCTGGCCAACACCAACTGGGACTGACTGCCCCTCTTTTCCACAAACCCCAATCCCTGTATCCAGTTTCAAGTCATTACCCACCATTGACACTTTATTCATGACTTCTGGGCCATTGCCAATTAATGTAGCACCTTTTACTGGCGTTGTTATTCTGCCTTTTTCAATCAGATAGGCTTCACTGGTAGAGAACACAAACTTGCCGGAAGTAATATCAACTTGACCACCCCCTAAATTGGCGGCGTAAATACCTTTATCAACTGAAGCAATAATTTCTTCAGGATCATGTTCACCCGCCAGCATATAAGTATTGGTCATTCGCGGCATGGGTAAGTGGGAGTAAGACTCCCGTCGGCCATTGCCGGTTGGCTTATGCCCCATTAGTCGTGCATTAAGCTTATCTTGCATATAGCCTTTTAGTACACCATTTTCAATTAATACGGTGCACTCAGTGGTGGTTCCTTCATCATCAATATTTAAAGAGCCACGACGACCAGCCAAGGTACCATCATCCACGACAGTACATAAAGGCGAAGCAACTCGCTCACCTATCCTGCCAGAAAAGGCTGAACTGCCTTTACGGTTAAAATCTCCTTCTAAACCATGGCCAACGGCCTCATGCAGTAATACACCTGACCAACCAGGCCCAAGCACAACGGGCATAGCACCAGCAGGTGCAGGCACTGCTTCTAAGTTAATTAATGCCTGGCGAACGGCTTCTTCAACATAGCTTTGGGCACGATCATCTTCTAGAAAATACTGGTAATTGGTCCGCCCACCCCCACCAGCGAAGCCACGTTCTAAGCGGCCATTTTGCTCAGCAATAATGCTTACATTAAGTCGAATTAATGGACGCACATCTGCCGTAAACGTACCATCACTGGCAGCTACCAGAATGGTTTCATAAACGCCTGCCAGGCTCACCGTCACTTGCTTAACGCGTGGGTCCATGGCTCTAGCCTGTTGATCAAGAGACTGTAAAAGAGCGACTTTGTCTTCTTGCACCAAACTAGCCAGCGGGTTCAAAGGTTGATACAAGTCTAGTGGCTGGCTTCGACTCCAGGCTTGCAACTGCTTGTTTTTGCCTTGCTTAGCAATGCTTCTAGCAGCAAATGCCGCTTGCTCTAAAGCAGGCAAAATAATTTCATTTGAGTAAGAAAACCCGGTTTTTTCACCGCTGATCGCCCTTACGCCAACGCCACAGTCAACGTTATAACTACCCTCTCTGACAATGCCATCATCCAGCACCCAGGACTCATGATTAGTATGCTGAAAGTACAAGTCAGCCGCATCAATGGTATGACCCAACATACCATTTAACACTTGCTGAATCTTCGCTTCGGTTAACTCACCTGGCGTGAGTAACTGTTGTTTAACTGATGTAAGTATATCCGACATAAATAGCCTGTTTTTTAATCATAAGGAACAGCACAAGCAGCCACTTTTTTATTTTTATGGAAGTTATTTCATGCTCTGTTTCTAAGCTTAAGAATAGTGATAAACCTTTATGTTTCGCAACAGCTGGTCTTGCCGGTGTTTTAAACTAGGCATACGCCCCCTTAACTGGTGAAGCCGATTTAAATCGACTTCAGCCATGATCACTTCTGGCTGGTCTGTTTCTGCAGCAGCGATGACCTTACCCCAAGGGTCTACAATCATAGAGTGTCCAAAGGTTTCTCGCCCATCAGCATGAATACCCGCTTGATCAGCCCCTGCCATATAACAAAAATTTTCAATTGCCCTGGCTCTCATTAATACATCCCAGTGAGCAGCACCAGTCACGGCAGTAAAAGCCGAAGGTAAACAAATGATTTCAACCCCATAGTTGATCAGGGCCCTAAATAACTCAGGGAAGCGTAAATCATAACAAATCAGTGGTGCCAATCGGCCAATTGGGGTGTCCACAATTAATAAGTGGCTACCCGACATGTACTCCTTAGATTCCTGGTATTGGCCTTTACTATCTGAAACAGTGACATCAAATAAATGAATTTTGCTGTATTGACCTAGCTCTTTACCTTTATCGTTATAAACAAAGCAGGCAGAAAAAGCGCGTCGATCAGCACTGTTTTCTTTTGGTAAAAAAGGAATCGAACCACCAATCAACCACACTTTATGTTGTGCAGCCAGCCTGGCTAAAAGCTGTCGAATGGGGCCATTGCTGTCACTCTCTTGTTTGGCTATTTGCAAGGTATCTTTACCTGCATAACTGGCAAAACACTCAGGCAACACAATCACTTTGGCACCACGATAGGCTGCTTGCTGAATTAGCTTTTCAGCTTGAATGAGATTGCCCTCAACCTTATCAGAAGAGTTCATTTGTAATACAGCTAATTGAGCCGCCATATCAATCCTTACTGTTGTTTTGTTTTATTGGTAAAAAACTTGTCCAACGCAATAGTTGGGTTTGAAAATGAACCCGTCAGCTTGTAGCGAGCACTAGCAAACTTTTCTACCTTATCACCCAGCAACTTATCAAATAGATAAATTGCCCCCCCTACCTGTGGTGCACCCATCAATACAGCAAGAAAAGGTAAATTATTGGTCACAGGCAAAGTAACTAACAACGACATATTAAGTGTATCGTTTATCAAGTTGGCTTTACCGGATAGAGCAAAGTTTGAAGATGGCCCTTCAATTTCTACAGGCTCTTTAAACCACATTTCACCATTAGCAAATTGCGTTGTGGCTTTTATTTTGTCAAAACTGACTCCTGACTTTAACAGGTCAGAAAAATCCAGTTTTATTCGACGCGCAATTGAGTTGAAGTTAAGCAAACCAAATACTCTTAACACATTGGCAGAGCCTTTAGCCTCAAGAAATCGGCCATGCTCAATCTTGCTATAAATCTCACCATTCAACTTTGCTATTGATAAGTTGAGTGGGCTACCCGGCCAGTTAACGTCAATAGAAAACTTAGCTTTTTTGCTAGTAATTGATGCTGATTGCCCCCAGGCTTCTAGCACATCTGCTAAGTCAACAGCTCTTACAACCCCTTTAAAATCTGTTTGCTGTTTCTGCCAGTTTATATTGCCCTTCACTCTTAAATGGTTAATTTGTGCTGAAATATTGCTAATATTTAGTGCTTTCGAGGTAGTTTTTAACTTAGCCGCAAAACTACCAGACACTTGATTGCCTATTTTTAGATCAGCAACTTCAATCTCCATATCAGGCAGTGTTAGAGGGTTAAAATCAGCTAATGGGTCTTGCTGATCACTATTCTTAACTGTTTTAGGTAATGTAGGCAGGTGCAAACGCTTTAGCGCAATTTCATAAGGCTTCTGATGGCTATTAAATGGGATCACCGCCCGACCAGCAAGCTGATCACTTCCCACCTCCGCTTGCCAGACCTGTTGATAAGTATTAAGTGACAATACCAAATTCTCTAACACGCCCATTGGCGAGTGCAACTGATTTAATTCCAACTGATCAACTGACAACTGCCATTTAGGTTGACGTTTTTGTTGCTGCTGGGTATCTGCTGATTGAGTGAACATATCGACCCATGGCCACCACTTCGTTAAATCAAGTTCTGCCAACTGGCCACTTATATTAAGCTGCTGCCGTTTCAACTTCGATGCCTGTCGCCCTTGGCCAAATACAAGGTCAGCTCCCGCCAGCTGGCCTTGCTGTACTAGCCATTCCGACTGTAACAATGACCCCAGCTGTACTCGCCAACGATTAGTCTTACCAAACTGATTGAGCTCCACATTCACTGTTTGCTGTTCAGTAGCAGATTTATAGAGTGGCTCAGGTAAATTGACAGCCGTTCCTTTCAAGTTAGATTTCACAAACAGCTTAAAGTTTTCAGGCTGATTAAATGGCATGGTTGCCTTGGCACTGTAGGCAAACTTGCCTTTAGCAATGTTATTAAATTGTTGCTGCTGTGTTTTGTTGAGTTGATTATTCAGTTCAAGTTGATGCTGTAGCCAGTCTGCTACCTTAGGTGCATCGGCTTTACCGGTTAAGCTAAATTGCTGCTGCAATTGTCGTTTAACTGGCTGAGCAGACATATTCAAACGTGCAGGATGGCCAAATACGTTAAGCTGAATATCATTGCCAGTAATGCCTTTTTTCGAGTGATAGGCTATTTGACCATTGACTTGTTTGATTACCAGTCCTAAGTCTGCAGCATTGATGGTCCCCTCTTTGGCCTGAGTAATAACAGCCACTTCTGTTTCCTCTGGCTTATCAATCGGAATCATCAACTCTAGTGTTGAGTCAAACTGTCCATTAATCTGCCAGTTTTTATCGGCTTTTTTAGCCTTATCTTTTTCTTCATTTTTATTACGGGTACCTAGGGCGTCACCAATAGGAGAGTGAGTTAATAAGTGATTTACCGTCGGCCCAGGTACTTTTAATTGACTATTAACCGTTACAGCAAATTTATCTTTGCTTTGCTCAGCCACTTGTAACTTCAGTTGCTGTATATCAGCTTGATGAACTGCACCACTGGCTATATTCACTTCAACTTGCTTATTATCAACTAATACCTGGCCAGTCAGCTTGTCTGCTTTCGGCCATTGACTATCATACTGAACGGTACCTTCTGCCACGTTAAAAAACAGACCAAAGCTAATATCATTTTCAACATCAGTTGCTGTGACAGGGCCATTATACATAAAGGCACCTTGCTCAACTTTACCTGCAACAATGGCTTCATCCAGCCACTTCACCAGTTCTTCAGGTAATATATCGTGCTTGGCTGGAATATATTGATAAGCCAAACCTGCATTGGCATTTTTTACTCCCACCTGCAAAGCCATGGTTATAGGCCCTTCAATTAGGGGAAAAACTAAGCGGAGCTTAGCATTATACTCCGCGCCACGATGCTTCAGTTGCGCTTGGTTAGTATAAAGCTGAAATGCCTTTGGGGTTTTTAACCAAGCAAGATGGGCTGTTGCTTGCCGGTATTGCCACGGTTTTCTAAACAGCTCGACCATACCCAGGCTAAACCCTTGCTGACTATCCAAGTCAAACCACCCCTGTTCAGCGGTGGTATATAGCAGCCCAGAAACACCTGATGCTGAAGGCGCAAACCCTTTGGCAGCCACTGCAACTTGCTTCAGTTTACCTAGCAATTGAAAGTCATTCACATCGGATGACCAATCAACCACTAACTGTTGTATAAGCCCCTTTGGGCTTAATTCATTAACCAGCTGGGCTGGCAACTCGGGTAGTAACTTGGTAGCAAGAGAAGACTCTTTGAGCAAATTTAGGTTAATCTGCTCACTGGCAACGGTCCATTTTCCTTGTTGGTAGCGAATAAAAGCATTATGAAATGGTGCAGCTATTCCATTCAGCCGAAAATTGGCAGAAGGTAATGCAAGTTGCCAGTTTTTATTAGACTGACGGTTAAAGCTAAATTGTAAATAGCCTTTAGATAACCGCTGCTTAGGCAAGTCTTGGTATTGGATGGCAAGATCAATATTTTCCAGCCGACCACTCAGGGTTAACTGCTTATTTTGCCAGTTTAACCAAAGTTTTCCTCCCAAGTTAAGCTGATCTAATTGAATATCTTGAGGAGTAATCAGTGCTATCCAAGGCTTCCAATTATTAGGTGAAGCATCTATAAACAACTGTAAATGACCTAGTGAGCTAGGAGACACTTGCTGCATCTCTGCTATTAGTTTTGCCTCACCCCCTTGAGCTTGCCTAACATAGCCATCCAACCGATAGCCTTCACTTGTCTGGTTAAATGCTAGCTTGGCATCTTCTAGGGTTTCTACTTGTCCTTCTCTATCCTGAAAGTGGATAGTGGTATTGGTAAACTGGATATGCGGTTGCTTGAGCAACGAAGCAAGAATTAACCGTGGGTCTGCCTCACCTGCTGTAGGATTAAAACCTTTTAAATGCCAACTCCCAGACTGCCCTTCAATCAGATACAGTTGTAAGCCTTCTACCTGCAAATAACGAAACACTGGAGACTGCTCAAGCAGTGTTGAAAAAACATCAAGCTCAGCCAGCACACGATTAGCACTCAGTGATTGCAGCTCAGTATCGCCAATCTGCACGGTTTTTATATCTAGCGCTGGATTAAAACCAGACCAGGTACCAGTCAGTTTTGCAACAGTGACGGGAACATTTAAAGTAGTAGACAGCTCTTGTTGTAAGCTTTCTCGATAATCAGCCAGCAATGGCAATAACATTCGCCCTAAACTGACATACAGAGCAAGTAACACAACCCCAACAATTGAAACACTCCAGATCAGTCGGGTAAAAAATTTGGCAAAACGTTTCACTAACAAATTCCATCAGTACAGCTTGAGACCAAAAGCGACAAATAAAAAACACGCGACCTAAATCAACACTACATCAAACTGCTCTTGCGAATACATTGGCTCAACCTGAAATTTAATGGTGCGACCAATGAATGCTTCCAAGTCAGCCACATTATCAGACTCTTCATCTACCAGCCGATCAACCACTTTTTGTGAAGCCAACACTAAATACCCTTCGCTTTCATAAGCTCTGGCTTCACGAAGAATTTCCCGGAATATTTCATAACAGACAGTATCTGCCGTTTTTAAGGTACCTCGCCCCTCACAGGTCGGACAAGGTTCACACAATACATTTTCCAGACTTTCTCGGGTACGTTTACGGGTCATTTCTACCAAGCCCAGTTCAGATACCCCAGTGATATTGGTTTTGGCATGATCGCGTTCAAGCAGCTTTTCAAAAGTCCGCAACACTTGTCGTTGGTGTTCAGCCTCTTCCATATCAATAAAATCGATAATAATAATCCCACCCAAATTGCGCAGCCTGACTTGCCGAGCAATCGCGGTTGCTGCTTCCAGATTGGTTTTAAAAATCGTTTCTTCTAGGTTACGATGGCCAACAAACGCCCCTGTGTTGACATCAATGGTAGTCATTGCTTCCGTTTGATCCAAAATTAAATAGCCACCCGACTTTAGCTGTACTTTTCGACTAAGTGCTTTTTGAATTTCATCCTCAACCCCATATAGATCAAAAATAGGCCGTTCACCAGGATAATATTCCACTCGCCCTTCTATTTGCGGAATGAGCTTTTTTACAAACTTGCAAACTTTCTGATAAGTTTCTCTTGAGTCTATCCGCACCTTTTCTATTTTAGGATCTACCAAATCCCTCAGTGTGCGTAAATGAAGTGGTAAGTCTTCATAAACCGCCTCTGGAGCCTTAACTTCTTTAATGCCTTCAGAAACAGACTCCCACAAACGATGCAAAAACCGTATGTCAGCTAGTACTTCTTCAGCGCCAACCCCTTCAGCTGCCGTACGTAAAATAAAACCACCTTTTTCTTCTGCTTGTTCTGCTGCCAATGCATGTTCAACCAACTGCTTAAGACGATCTCGTTCTTCTTGGTCTTCAATTCTTAATGAAATGCCTACATGGTTAGTATCAGGCATATAAACTAAATAACGGGCAGGAATGGAAATATGGGTGGTAAGTCTGGCGCCTTTGGTACCTAACGGATCTTTGGTGACCTGTACAACTAACGATTGGCCTTCATGAACAAGTTCGTGAATTAGTGGTTCAGTTGCATCGTCATCTTCTTTTGTATCGTTCTTGGGGACTATTTCACTAACATGAATAAAGGCAGCACGCTCTAAACCAATATCAATAAAAGCGGCTTGCATACCAGGGAGCACTCGAACCACTTTACCTTTATAGATATTCCCGACAATGCCACGCCGCTGGGTCCGCTCAATATACACTTCTTGTAAAACGCCATTTTCCACCACCGCCACTCGAGACTCCATTGGGGTGATATTCATTAATATTTCTTCGGACATGGCTTTTTCCTACATTATCAGGGACCATCATTAAGGAGAAGTTTTAGCGCTGCTATCATCTGAAGCTTTATTTTTTAAACGACACAACTTAAGTAAGCATTATGGTTTTTTAAGCGTCATCATTGCTTAAGTATTATAAATTCGTAAGTGCTATCACTGTCTTAAACACCATGGCTTTGCCAGACATCAACCTCAAACTGGGCCAGCAGCGCAGCCGTTTCAGTTAAAGGTAGTCCCACTACACCACTGTAACTGCCTTTTATTGCAGCGACTAGTATCGCTCCCAGCCCTTGAATACCATAAGCCCCTGCTTTGTCATTAGGCTCTCCTGTTGCACAATAGCGGTCAATTAATGACTCAGTTAATGGCTTAAATAGTACATCAGTGATACTGGTTATCAGTTTGGTTGCTTCAGCATTCACTACGGCAACTGACGTCATTACTTGGTGCGGCTTTCCTGATAAATCTGTCAGCATGGCTTTAGCATCAGCCACAGAGGAGGGCTTGCCTAAAATGACCCCCTCTAATACAACTGCCGTATCAGCTGCCAGCACGGGTCGTTGAGCCAAACCACTGGCTTTTAATAGCTGCCATCCGGCTTCTGCTTTGGCTTCAGCAATACGCTCAACATAATGTTGTGGGTGTTCATTAAGCAAAGGGGTTTCATTAACCTCTGAAGCAAGAACCTGATAACTAACCCTAATTTGCTCCAATAGCTCTCGCCGCCGGGGAGATTGGGATGCTAAATAAATACTTGGAACGTCCATACTGGTTTTTAATTAACTTTATATCGCCTTCTTAAATCTCGTAACAAAATAAACAACCACGGCCATAATAAGGCACTGACGACAGTTGGCAACAAAAACAATAAATTAGGAGGTGTACGACCACTAAAAGATTTAGCCCACAGATTCAGCATTTGATAAATGCCAATAACTACAAATACCACCATAGATTGCTGGAGTAACGGATAAATACGCATCCGTCGATGCAGCTTATGGGCAACATAGACCACAATCACCATGCCAAGGGCATTTTGTCCAAGCAACACCCCTTGCATCACATCAAGCATCAGGCCAACAATCCAGGCCAGTATTAATCCTATTCGATCAGGCAATGCCAGTGCCCAGTAGAGCATTACCATCGCAAGCCACTCTGGCCGACCTAGCTCTAGATAAGAAGGCATTGGCAATAAGCTTAATACATAGGCAAAAAAAATAGTCGTCCAGATTACCATGCGGCCCTGGGGTCGATCAGTTGACATTAGGCGCTTCACTTACTTGGGTCTCATCTACCGCAATCACATCATTGTTATCATTAGCTTCTTTACCACTGAAGACCAATAACACATGACGACTGCGATCTAACTTTGCAGAAGGTCTTACTTTGATGATGGCAAAAGGTTTGCCAGGGTCGTGGATAACCTGGATCACTTTACCCACTGGATAGCCTACCGGAAAACGCTGCCCTAGGCCTGAACTGACTAGAATATCACCTTCACGGATATCAGCAGTATCCGGCACATGGCGTAGTAGCAGCTCATCCAATTTACCTGTGCCTGCAGCAATGGCACGAGCACCGTTACGATTCACTTGAACAGGCACACTATGATTAGCATCGGTAATAAGCAGAATACGGCTGGAAAAAGGGCTGACGGAAATAACTTGCCCCATCAAACCACTGGCATCCAGTAAAGGCTGTCCAACAAAAACTCCATCTGTCGAGCCTTTATTAACAATAACCTGGTGAGCATAAGGGTCGGGATCTACCCCCACTAGCTCCGCAATCAGAACTCGCTCATCAAGGAGTTTTGAGGAATTCAGTAATTCTCGTAAACGGATATTTTGTGCCGTGAGTGCCGCGAGCTTCTGAAGGCGACGCTCCAGTAGCAAGTTTTTCGCTTCTAACTTCGCGTTTTCTAAAATAAGTTCTTTGCGAGTTTTCAGGGCGTCATCAGCCATCCCCCACATTTGTGCAGGAAGATCAGCCACCCACTGCACAGGTGTAGCGACTACGGTCAGCCAGGCTCTCACTTTGTTAAGGCCATTGTCCAGGCCATCAAACCGCTGCTCAGAAAGCATCAAGCCTAATGACAACACAATAAAAAACAGCAGCTGTGCGGTGAGAGATTGTTGCTTAGAAAATATTCGCTTAATTGGTGACTCCCACATTTTGTCTTTTAACTACATTGGAGACTGTTACCTTAAAAAGCCAATACCTTTAATTAAGAATTAAGCTACAACAGTCTCCTACCTACTGAATAGGTTGCAAGACCATAAAAAAATCTGTCTTGCAATGTTGAATACCTTATCAATTAGACTCACTTAAGCTCTAGTAAGTCCTATTGGTTTTGACTACTCAGTAGATAAAAGATCAAATGCATGGCGTTCCATTATTTCTAGTGCTCGTCCTCCCCCTCGGGCCACACAGGTCAGAGGATCTTCAGCCACCACCACAGGCAACCCAGTTTCTTCACTCAGCAGGCGCTCCAAACCTTTTAGTAACGCACCACCGCCTGTCAGAACCATACCTCGCTCTGCAATGTCGGAAGCGAGTTCAGGTGGTGATTGCTCTAGTGCACTTTTCACTGACTGCACAATGGCTGCTAAAGATTCCTGAAGTGCTTCCAGAATCTCATTACTATTAAGGGTAAAACTGCGAGGTACCCCTTCTGCCAGATTACGGCCTCTTACATCAATTTCGCGCAGTTCATCACCTGGGTAGGCACAGGCAATTTCTTGTTTAATTCTTTCTGCCGTGGCATCACCGATCAGGCTGCCATAGTTACGACGAACATAAGTGACTATGGCTTCATCAAAGCGGTCACCCCCCACCCGGACTGACTCCGAATAAACAATCCCGCTTAGCGAAATAATAGCTATTTCAGTGGTTCCCCCACCGATATCCACAACCATTGAGCCATGGGCTTCTTCAACAGGTAGGCCAGCACCAATGGCTGCAGCCATTGGTTCTTCTATTAAATACACTTCACGAGCACCCGCACCTAGCGCTGACTCACGAATGGCCCGCCGCTCAACTTGAGTCGACTTGCAAGGCACACATACCAACACCCGTGGGCTTGGCTGAATAAAACTGTTTTCGTGTACCTTATTAATAAAATGCTGGAGCATTTTTTCAGTGACACTAAAGTCAGCGATCACTCCGTCTTTCATAGGCCGGATAGCTGTGATATTACCAGGGGTTCTACCCAGCATTCGCTTCGCCTCAGTACCCACTGCGGCAACCGTTTTCTGACTACCATGATGACGAATAGCCACCACCGAAGGTTCGTTTAACACGATCCCTTTATCTCTAACATAAATCAGGGTATTAGCAGTACCTAAGTCAATTGACAGGTCACTTGAAAAAAATCCCCGTAGTTTCTTGAGCATGCGTGGTATTCTTCCCAACAAACAAAGAATGTGAATATGGTTGCAGTGTTTTACACAAGCGCATTGATTAGCTGTAACTTAATAATAAAGATCAGTGCAACCGGCCAACAAAACAGTTTACGCTTTATATCTAAACTTGCTATCTACCTAATCTCAGCCACCTTTTAATAAGCTGACTCTCAGTAAAAAGCACCTAACTAATAAGTCAAATAAATAAGATTGACTGTGGTTTTTATTCATAATCTTGCAAATTGCTGCAAACTCTAACAACCGCGCTTACATAGAGCAAGTTAAGAAGCTATCTCATAGTAAACTATTATACCCTTAGTTAAGGGCAAGCCTGTCAGTTAACACCAACTTCGTTACTTGCTACAGCCATAACTAATGCATTGTGTCTTACTTATACTGTAGTCTAACCTTTTAATTGATTGACAAAAATCTGTCTTCTATTTCTATTTTTTTATTTACTATCTCTCGTTCAATCACTCACAAGCGCTTGAGATTGTCACTGCAAACCCCTACATTTGCAGTTTGGCTTTTAGTTGGAGAGCACCCATGGCCCTTGATCAAACCGATGTTGAAAAAATAGCCCACCTGGCACGCATTGCTATCGACCAGCAAGATATTGCCAATACTACTGAAGGGTTAACCCAAATTTTAACCATGATCGACCAAATGCAGGCTGCTGATACTGATAATGTAGAGCCTTTGGCTCACCCACTGGAGATGGAACAACGGCTGCGCGCAGATGCAGTCACCGAAACCAACCAGCGGGAAACCTTTCAGGCCATTGCCCCTGCTACTGAAAACGGCTTGTATTTGGTACCTAAGGTTATTGAGTAATCAAGTCCGTCAGCAAAAACTATCACCTTGCCGCACAAACACCTGTATTAGGACCTGTACAATCCAATAGGACCTGTAATTACCATGCAAAACAAAACTGTAGCGCAACTGGCAGCTGGTCTTGCCAAAGGCGAATTTTCCAGTGTTGAACTAACCCAGCATTACTTGAACCAGATTAAGCAGTTCGATAATCAGCTGAATAGTTTTATCAGTATCACGGAAGACCAGGCGCTAACTGCAGCCAAAGCAGCCGACAATTGCCGTGCAAATAATAATGCAGGCCTATTAACCGGCGTCCCTATTGCTCATAAGGACATTTTTTGTACAAATGGCATTAAAACAACCTGCGGCTCTAAAATGCTCTCTAACTTTATTGCCCCTTATGAGTCAACTGTCTCACAAAAGTTCCAAGACGCAGGTTGTGTTATGTTGGGTAAAACCAATATGGATGAGTTTGCCATGGGCTCTTCCAACGAAACCAGTTACTTTGGTGCAGTCAAGAACCCTTGGCAATTAGACTCTACTCCTGGCGGCTCATCAGGTGGTTCGGCTGCAGCCGTTGCTGCCCGGTTGGCACCTGCAGCCACAGGCACAGATACGGGCGGCTCCATTCGCCAACCTGCTGCCTTATGTGGCATTACCGGATTAAAACCCACCTATGGTCGTGTATCTCGTTGGGGCATGATTGCCTTTGCTTCAAGCCTTGATCAAGCTGGCCCAATCACCCAAACCGCCGAAGATGCCGCCTTGTTAATGAATATCATGGCAGGGTTTGATGAAAAAGACTCAACCTGTGCCAATGAGCCCGTACCAGATTATACAGCCACGCTTAACGACAGTATTGCTGGGCTGAAAATAGGCTTGCCTAAAGAATATTTTTCTGCCGATTTAGATAGCCAGATCGCCGCTAATGTAGAGCAGGCCATTAAAGAACTGGAAAAGTTGGGTGCAACAGTTAAAGAAATCAGTTTGGCTAATTCTCACCTGGCATTACCCGCTTATTATGTCATTGCCCCAGCGGAGTGCTCTTCCAATTTATCCCGTTTTGATGGTGTACGATTTGGCCACCGCTGTGAAGACCCCAAAGACCTGGAAGACCTATATAAGCGCACCCGAGCTGAAGGCTTTGGCTCTGAAGTCAAACGGCGTATTTTAGTTGGCACTTATGCCTTATCTGCTGGCTATTATGATGCTTATTACATCAAAGCCCAAAAGCTGAGACGATTAATTAAAAACGATTTTGTGGCCGCCTTTAATGATGTAGATGTTATTGTTGGCCCTACTACCCCATCCCCCGCGTTTAAGCTGGGCGAAAAAACCAACGACCCGGTAGCGATGTATTTATCGGATATTTATACCATTTCCACCAACCTGGCTGGCTTACCTGCTATGTCAATTCCAGTGGGCTTTACCAAAGGCCTACCTACGGGTATGCAACTGATTGGTAACTACTTTGCTGAAGCCAGACTATTAAATGTGGCTCACCAATTTCAGCAACAGACCAACTGGCACCAACAATTACCAACCGCAACGCAGGTATAAGGGGAATTTATCGTGAAATGGGAAGTTGTTATTGGGCTGGAAATTCACGTTCAGCTCGCCACACAATCTAAAATATTTTCAGGTGCCAGCACTGCCTTTGGTGCCGAACCCAATACCCAGGCTTGCGCTGTTGATTTAGGGCTGCCTGGTATTTTACCCGTAGTGAACAAAGAAGCCGTGCGAATGGCCACCATGTTTGGTATGGCTATTCATGCACAAATTAATCAGCGCAACATATTTGCCAGAAAAAATTACTTTTACCCCGACCTGCCAAAAGGCTATCAAACCAGCCAAATGGATTTACCCATTGTAGGCCCTGGTTATGTAGACATCACCTTGGACGATGGTGAAACCAGACGCATCGGTGTAACCCGTGCTCACTTAGAAGAAGATGCGGGTAAATCACTCCATGAAGATTTTCATGGCATGACTGGTATCGACCTGAACCGAGCCGGCACACCCTTATTAGAAATTGTATCTGACCCAGACTTACGTTCTGCAAAAGAAGCCGTTGCCTATTTAAAAACGATTCATTCGATCATCCGTTATTTAGGGATATCTGATGGCAACATGGCGGAAGGCTCCATGCGTTGTGATGCTAACGTATCCATCCGCCCGCAAGGCAGTGAGAAACTGGGCACCCGCACAGAAATTAAAAACGTCAACTCTTTCCGTTTTATTGAAAAAGCCATTAATTTTGAAATTGAGCGGCATATTGATGTACTAGAAAGCGGCGGCAAAATCGTCCAGGAAACCCGCCTGTATGATTCTGAAAAAGACGAAACTCGTTCTATGCGTGGCAAAGAAGAAGCCAACGATTACCGTTACTTCCCCTGCCCTGATTTACTACCAATAGTATTGTCAGTAGAATTTTTAAATGAAGTAAGAAGTACACTTCCTGAATTACCTGAGCAAAAGCGGCAACGCTTTATTGATGAATTAGGCTTAAGTGAATACGACGCTGGTGTTCTATCAGCCAACCGTGAAAACGCTGAATATTTCGAAGCGGTTGCTAGCCAATGCCAAGACCCGAAATTTGCCGCCAACTGGGTAATGGGCGAGCTGGCCAGTCGCCTCAATAAAAACCAACTGGAAATCAGCGAAAGCCCTGTTTCAGCAAAACAGTTAGGCGAAATGCTAATCCGCTTAAAAGACGAAACCATTTCCAGCAAAGGGGCAAAAACTGTTTTTGAAGCTATGTGGAACGGCGAAGGCTCAGCCGATGAAATCATCGAAAAGCGCAATTTAAAATCCATTACTGATACCTCAGCGATTGAAGCCATGATCGATGAAGTCATTGCTAATAATGCTGCACAAGTTGAGCAATACCGCAGTGCCGAAGAAGCCAAGCAAGGCAAAATGATCGGCTTTTTTGTTGGCCAGGTAATGAAAGCCTCCCGCGGCGCAGCAGAACCAGGAGTGGTAAATAAATTGTTGCGGGAGAAATTGAAGGGGTAGTTTTAGGGCAATATTTATTTTTTTCAATAAAAATAGAGTACAGCTCCCCTTTGTTTTGAGGCATTACAGAAAAACTCCAAACCAGGTTCCTTCTCCCCTTCGGGGAGAAGGCTACTATTGTAAGACTAGCGACAGCGACTTAAATTGAAATAAAAAAATGCTAGTTGTTCCGCGTAGCAGCTATTTCAAAGTAAATATCCTCACCCGATAACCAGTTACTAATCGACAAAGTTTATCGAATTGGGCTTATAGAGATTTTTTGATAGCTTGAGCTTGCTGTCTCTTTTTCAAACTGCAAATGAGTGTTAGTTGATGCTTTTAGATTCATGGTCATTTTGGATTATTATAGCCATTGTTATTATTTGGTATTTCAGCAAACCTAATAAAAGAAAAGAAGACAAACACTCTCATGCCGTCACCTCTTCCCACCTCCCAAATAACCAGCGTCAAAATGAAAATAAATCTGCAAGTAATTTGGATACAACTTCAGTTAGTGAAATTGAAGGCAGAAATACTCTTAGTGATAAAGATGACGAAAAACTACAGTTTTATGAAGAACAGCTTAATCAAGTTAACCAATACACATATACTAGCAAACCTCTCCTTAATCACTCAGAAGTTAAACTATACTGGGTTCTCGTGAATTTTTTTAAAAGCAAGCAATTATTAGTATTTGCTCAAGTTAATTTAGGTCAGCTACTCGGACATCATGATAATGATGTCCATGCAATAATAAATTCTAAACGAGTAGATTTCTGTATTACTAACAGAAGATACCTTCCTGTACTTGTTATTGAGTATAACGGTAAAGGTCACAACCAAGCTTATGCTCAGCAGAGAGATCAAATAAAACAAAAAGCAGTAGAGGGAGCTGGCATTATATTTGAGGCAATTGAACCTAAAGATATGAATATCATCAATCAAAAACTTGATAATATCTATCAAAAAATTATGGCCTCAAATTAGTAGGTAGTTTAAAGTATAAAAAAACTAACACAAACACATCAAGTAAGATGACTCGATTGTTAAGGGTGAGAATATGCCTCACTATGATAGAATGACTTCTTTGACCGAAACAGAGATAGGATTACATCAATTGGAGAAAGGGATTTTACTCTTCCTTAATGAACAAGATTTTATCTGTTCGATAACCCTTGCTGGCGCCGCAGATGGAATATTTAGCGGTCTATTAAAAAAACAAGAAAAGCAAACAGCCCACGATGCCCTTAAACTAATTTTGGAAAAAAATAAACATAGCCTTACGCCAAAAGAGTTGAACGATCAGCACCTCAATCTAGTTAGAAACGCTTTAAGCACTCAACTCAGGTCTATGGTACATCAAAAGAATATGCACTTGAAACTGAATCAATTTTCTACATAACTAGGGCAATTGACAATTACATTCGATTAGGGTTAAAAGCAACAGTGCCTATGCAGTCTTTCGTCCTTTGGGTAAACCAAAATAGAGAAGATCTTACTAAGCCAGATGGTACAGTAGAAATAATTAGACCTTAACAAGCTGTCCTAAGGCTATTCATACATCCTTTTATTCAAACGGTTTAGCAAAGACGGCTAGCAGTAAGTCTTTTTTCGATAATTATATTGACCGTTTCAAATGCCGTCTCTACTCGTAACTCCCCTTATAAAAACTAAACAGACCGCTCCTGCAACTCCCAATCCCGATAATTAAATACCTGCCCATTGTTCAATGTGGTGCTGATATGCCTATCAGCCCTTAAAATAACCAATATACAACTACACAATTATTTGAAAAAAGTGAGTAAGAGAAAACGTAGAGAACACTCACTGGCAAACCGTTGTTTTAAATAATTTCAATGATATTATTGAATTTTTCTGCGCAGTATAAAATATATCTATGAACAAGAAAAATAATAGTAAGTACTTATATCCCTAGCGATTGATCAGGGTACACTAGTTTCACCAGAGAGGATCAATTCGTATTCCTCGGTTACACATTAAAAAATCAGCTAAATAACCGTCATGGGGCACACGATAGTCCATCCAGGTAGTGGGAATATGGCCTATATAAACATTAGCTATCGAAGAATCTCCAAGTACTTTGTTAATGATACTTTTCTGATGTGTAAGCAGTGTCACGACCAGCGAGCCAGATAAGGCTTTATAGCCTTCCTCTCCCAGCTGGTTGAAGGGGGCAATCGTGACACAAGGAAAGGGAAGCTCTCGCTGAACTTTGGAATCAGAAGCACTTTCAACCAATGCAACATGGGGTTTTAAAGGACAACCCTCAGAAATCAAAGTACGATCATAATTCCAGGGGGCATCATCAGATCTCAGTAGATTTTCATAAATTTCAGCTTCTTGTTTTTTAGCTAAAGCCATCGGCTGAACTTGGGAGTGAGCTTCAAACACCTGCCTTAATTTTCTAGCAAAGCCCCCTGGGTTCTCCTCCACCAATACTGCACTAGCCGACACACAAGCCGCTCCTCCAAGTGATAAAACCGATTGAGCAACTACCTCAACCGCTTCTTCATGACAAACATCGTTACCAACAACAACTTTTGACTGGCCTGGTCCCTGAACAAGCACACGTGGATTACTACCATACCGGGCAGCAACATCTGGACCGCCATATACAACAGCCAGATCACTTTGCGAAATCAACGTTTCTACCCCCTTATGATCTGTAGGGATCAGTGCCACATAGTCTGCTAGCCCAGCCTGCTCAAGGGCACAAATAAGGCGCTGTGCGGTGAAGGGTTCTCTGGTTGAAGGGCGAACAAGGGTCCGGTAGCCCATTGCAACAGCTTGAGGCCAGAGACCATGAGCACCAGGCCCATTACCCGCAGCAATAATTGAGACGACCTCTCCCCTTCGCGAAAAAAGGCTACAACCACTATTCACTAAGGGGTGACTGTATTCCCAGACGGCCCCTGCTGGAGTCGCTGCTTGCAAAATTTCACTCATATGCCGAAGGCCATGGGAAATGTTGGCTAATGACTGCTCAATGACAGATGGCTGCAAGCCGGTAACCTTAGTGACAAGTTTGGCATAGGCTTTGGGTTCCAAACCAGCTAATGTCGCTTGCTCGTAAAACTGGCCTGCTTTTTTTAATCGCTCAAGCCGTTCGGAAAGGCTGCTTGATGGCGCCTCACGCATTTGGGCGATTTTATCCTGAATATAAATTGCCGGCATGACAGCACTTTCACCAACAAAGCTATTAGCAACATCATATATTTCCTGGCGACGACGAGAGCTCTGGATAACACCAAGACAACGAGCTTCTACCGTATAAACTACAGGGCTGTTAGCACAAGTGTCGGCTCTATTTTCATCGGAATGCATCAATACACCCCCTCAATGACAACTTGACCTGAAACTTCGGTAACCGGTTTTACATCAGATACAGCGACACCTGGATAGTCACCTTGAGAGGTAAGCCTCACAGCAGTATCTCGCTCAAGAATATTAGGAAAAAGGGCGAACTTGCTCAGATGATTCATAACAACCCGCCCTCTCTCACCATACTGAACTGGCTTACCTGTTTCAGTATCAACGACTTCAAGCAATACATAGGGTGCAAAGCTATCAAAAATAGGTGAACCATCATAAGCCTGGCCCATTCGTGCCTTGGTTTCAGACAGAATCATGGTGCTTCCATAGCTAGCAGTCATGGTGACATCCGGAAAAACTGCACTCTGTAGATAGTCCAGTGTATCTGCGTCCATTTGGGTGCCACCCCAGGTAATCATCTCAAGCGTCTGATTAAGATATTCAGCCAGTGAACGTCGACGCGCGATAGCCTCTAATAAGGGCGGAGTAGCAACAAGATAGGCAATAGATTGAGTAGCCAGTATTGGCTCAGCTTGATCAATCAAATGATTAGAATAGGCTGTAACCCCCTCTGTATCACCTGATTTAATTAGCTTTTTAACCCAGCGTGGGTCCAAGTCTACAGTAAAACAGTGCCCCCCTAGCGCTTTGGCCCGGCGCTGATTGATTGCACCCACTATGTGGGGTCCGCCAGGGATAATTGCTAACGTGTTTTTGAGTTGCTTGTCAGTTGAGTGACCAAAGCCTTCCAAACGCCAGCTCACAAGCTGTGTAAGCCACTCTTCATAAGCGATCACTCGTTTTGCCTGGCCCGTTGTTCCACCACTTTCAAATACACCCGCAAGCTTGGTATCGATGAGCCCTTTAGGCTGAAGATCTTCTACAGCAACCTCTCGCAGCGCAGCGCTGATATCGGGAAACAAAGCCAAATCAGCCAATGAGCGAACATCGTTAATTGGGTCAAAGTCCAGTTTATTGCGCATACCCAGCCAGAAAGGGGAACCAGTATCTGGTGAAAAATGCCAGTTCATAACATCGGTTAAGTGTTGCTGAAAGCTAAGCTGAGCCATGAGTGTCTGCCTTGAATGAAGTGTGAGTAGGATTAAGGTTGAAGTTTGGTACTTTCCCAGGCTGTTTCGGTACGCTCAAACCGCAACCTTCTATGCAAGCGGTTGGAGCTTGATGCCCAGAACTCAATAGCAAGGGGCTCAAGCACATAAACCTTAAACCGATCTGGACAAGGGAGTACACCCGCATCCTCAAGCTGCTGTGCAGCAGTAAGAAGCTGTTCATACGACTTTAAGGGTTCACTTTGCCGAGAAACAGTTGACATGGCATGCAAGGGAATTGGGCGCTTACTCCATGCCTCTTCAGCCTGCTCATATCCAAGCGATTTGATCCTTCCACTCACTGAAAGCTGCCGCCCCAGTTCTTTCCAGTAAAAATGCCCACAAGCTAAAGGCGATTCTTCTGCATCTTTTATTTTTCTGCTGCAGCTATGAGTGGCAAAGACAATACCAGTATTGGAGAACGCTAAAATAGCCATTACCCGGGATGACATCATGCCACTACTATTGGCTGTAACTAGCACCATTGCCCGTGGCTCACGCACTTTTTCTTCAACTGCTTGTTGATACCAGTTTTGCGCTAAACCAATGGGATCATATGAAGGGGACTCATATTCAGGAAAGCAATAATCTACTTTACCTGTCATGCTTTCAAATTTACTGCTCATTGTTACTCCCTAAACAAAGTATTCGCCAGTTGCAATCTGAAATCCGTAACCACCCGCTTTAATACTTGGCGTGTTTTGCTCCATACAGGCAACAGCATTCATCCTGGATGGTCTGCCCATTTCAACACCTTGGGTAATTTTTATATTTTCACCAAACTCAGCAAAGCCATACCGGCAAAGATGTAACGCTAACGGACCGGCTGCAGACCCTGTTGCGGCATCCTCTGCAACGCCATAGGCTGGCGAAAACATACGAAGCCGCCAACCACCTGCATCATCAGGGCTAAAACAAAGAGCCGCCATATTCTTGAAAACCGACAATTTTTTTAAATCAGGGCTGATTTTTGACAGAACAGAAATACTTTCAACCCCAACAAATACATGCCTAGGCCCAACATCATACATATCAACGGGTAAAGTACTTTTTGCTATGCCCAGAGCTTCAAGTAATGCTTGCTGATATTCGTAAGAGGAAATGACTGGGGTTGGTTGCTCCATTTCTACATGGGCTGTAAATGGACTCTCTTTAACCGGCTCAACAGAAAATTGAAAAGTGCCTTTTAAGGTTTCTATTTTTATTTTTGAGCATTTTCTTGTTTTTGCCAAAGCGACTGCTGTACCAAGTAATGGGTGTCCTGCAAAACCTAGCTGATTGACAGGCGTAAAAATTTTAACCCTGGCGTCCCCACCATTTTGAGGTAGGCAAATAAATGTTGTTTCAGACAAGTTAAGCTCAGCCGCAAGTTGTTGCATGCATTTCGCATTAAGATCATCACAATCAAAAAAAACAGCGACGGGGTTTCCAGTAAAGGGGTCACAGCCAAAAGAATTTACAATTGTGTATTTATGCATATTTCACTCACAGACCATCAACATTATTTTTTGAGTTGCAATAGAACTCGGCACTAGTGGTATATACGCAAACCTGGAAACAGTTGTTACCTTATTTTGCACATACACCACTCGTTTCATACAAAACATCAAAAGCAATTCGATGATCAGGCGGCCTACCAATAATATCAGCTGACATATTACGCGGCATTTTTGCCACGTCGGGTTTGTCGCCATGCCAAATCATCAACGCTCCCCAACGAGGAGTATCTTCTGAGCCAAGCCAAAGTTTCATTGTCAGGTTTGGCACCAATGCCCATTGTTCTAAAATTTGGTTGGTCAGACTGGTCGATAAAAAATTCTGCGTAGGATCATTTTCATTGAGGTCCCACCAAGCTAGTTCAATACGCATTCCGTGTTCACCGATAAAATGGCGTCTTTCAGAATTCTAGGGCCATCCATAGTCAATACAGATTCCGGATGAAACTGCATTGAACAAAAGCTTGGCCCTTGTAACCCATAAACCTGTTTTGAATGTAGATCCCGATAGACTTGAACCTTACCAGCAGGGCTTTCTATATGCGTGTTTTCAGAAATAGCTGTAAATGTATTATAAAACCCTACCGTTTCCGTTTTACCGAAAACTGAGATTTGCTTTTGTAACCCTTGGTTAGGTTTGTGCAACCGTCGAATAGGCAAACCAAGCAGTGAGCATAAAACCTGATGCCCAAAACAAACTGCAATAAAAGGCTGATTCAATTCCAAAGCACTCATCATCATATACCGACTGGTTATCACCCTTGGATCAGTCTGTTTGCGTGGATCCCCAGGTCCTGGCCCTACAACAAGTAACTCGTTATCATTAACTCTGTCCATCGCAGAATACGACTTAACCTTAACTGTCAGCCCTAGTGCTTTCAGCTGATATTCCATCATCGATGTAAAAGCATCTTCATTATCAAGGATGACAACCGAAGGGCCTTCCCTCTGAGCAATAAGAGGAAAGTTACGGGCTTGATCCCCCTGACGTAACCAAAAGTTCGAGAGCCGTTCGTTCCTCTTACTAAGCGATTCAACAATGGGTTCTGAACCAGACAAAGAACATATAGTATTAACCCCCATCGCATTTTGTAATGCTGCCGCCTTTGCCGCTGTCTCCTGAGTTTCTGAACGGGGGTCAGAATCACGCACCAGCGTCGCACCAACGCCAACTTCCATTTTTCCATCGTTTGTAATTTCGGCTGTACGAATAAGAATGGCAGAGTCTAATAACGGTCCATTGTCGTTATTTTCAATAAGAGCGGTAAAGCCACTATAGTATGAGCGCCCACAGGTTTCATAACGAGCAATTACTCTAGTTGCATTTTCCAATGGGCTTCCTGTAACAGTAGGCGCAAACATTGAGCGCTTCAGGATCTGGGATATAGGTAACTCAGTAGCGCCTTCAATTCGATAACCAACATGCGCCAGTCGAGACATTTGAATAAGATAGGGCCCTTGAGCATTAACGTCTGCGGCGCAAATATTAGTCATCATTTTTAATTCTTCATCAAGCACCATAGATAACTCATATTCTTCTTTGGCGTTTTGCAAAAACGCTAAGAGACCTTCTTGGGTAGGTCCTTTAGTCGGAAACCGGTACGTACCACTTATTGGAGTCATCACTGCTTTTTTATTATTGAGCTTGATGTGCATTTCTGGGGAAGCACCAACTAAGGTAACGCCATTCATACGAATAAAAAAAGTCCAATAGGCACCCGTTTCCTGTCGCAATAAATTACGGAAAATCGTCAGCCCAACTCGATCTTCATAATGATCAATATCACCGGTTAAAGTGCGCTTAATTACGAAGTTGGCTCCCTCTCCAGCACCAATTTCTTGCTGAATAACTTGTTTTACGATTTCTTCGTAAGTTTTATCATCTTGCTTAAAATGAGGTGTTTTTAGATTAATGGGTGCATCAGGTAAATCCGCCAGCGCTGTTCCAAGCGGCAAGGTTTTACAGTCATTAATTTCAAGTGCTAAAAAAGGCACTTGGTCATTAATAACTGTGTAACCACGCTCTTCAATTTGACGGTAAGGGGCAACCAGTAATGTGCCCCATTGATCTGTTTCAGATTGCTCGCGTTGTACCTGATCAAATTCGGACAAATTGTCAAGCACTCGCTCTGAGCCAACTAACACTTCAAGTGTCGGCTTTTTATATCGGTCAGGTCGATAAACCAACGCATAGCTATTTAGTTTTCCTTCAATAGCCATTTGTAAAAGTGTTAGTGCCTCAGCCGTTAGAGCTGTCATCACTTGCACACCTCCTGAGTTGGTATAACCTTGGCGCAACATTCAGCCGCATAATTTAACGCCTGTAAGTGAGCCTGCTTTGAAAAGTCAGCAATGGCATCCTGAACCAAAAATACTTCAATATCTCTCGAATAAGCGTCAACAGCACTCGCTAGAACACCAATATGGGCATAAACCCCACAGATTATTATCTGATCACGTTTGTGTTCAAGAAAAATTTTATCCAGTGGAGTAGAATGAAAAGCACTATAACGCCATTTAGCCAGCACGGCTTCTTCATCCTGAGGTACGATTTCCTCTGTAATAGCCGTATGAGCTGGATCACGGCTCATGCCTTTTCCCCAAATATCAATAAGGAGCCCGCGCTCTTTCTCTGTCATATTTCCACGTTGAGCAGTATATACAACAGGTATGTGATGTTTTCTGGCATATGAAACAAGCTTCTGGCAATTTTCTACCAGCTCACGACGTAAAGAAGATGGAAATAAGCTCAGAAAATATTTTTGCATATCATGAACAAGCAATATACTTCTATTATTTTCTTTCTCCCATTTCACAATATTTTCAGCACTTAATTCAGGCGATCTCAGTTCATAGTTTTCAATCTGTGGAATACTCATTTTATACCTCCTATTATGGGTATAGGAATATTTTTTTGCATAACACTCATTACAAACAAATTAGCACTTTATTTTTACACCTAAAAATGATTCATGATGGGTATAGCCAAGACAAATAATTTTCAGGAAGCTGGTGATAACCGCTCTAACTGAAATTAAAAAATGCTAGCAAAATCGTTAGATAACAAAATCCTTCAAAAAGCACTTAACCTGAATTACAAACAATAAAAACAAATTAAATTAAGAAAACTAACTAAAAGAGCACTTCAAATCATAGACTGACTTTAATAAAAACTTAAAAAATGTCAGGTTAAAGACTATACCAGGCTGAGCTTTTTAAATTTAAGCAGGAATACCAGCTCTAACAATTTTAGGGACATCAATACCAAGTGCTTTAAACTGTTGACATGGATTCATAAACTCACGCTGAAGTTTTATCTTGCCATTTTCAAACTCAAAATAGTGGATAAAGTGATTTTCATATATACCTTCTGGATATCCCTCAAAACGTATTAATCCTTTTCCATCACATTCAACCCAAAATTTATTAGGGTCTTGGCTATCAAAAATATCGATGTTATACCATTCCCAATCAGGGAAGCATTGTAAAGACCAAACGGCATGTTCTGCTAAAAGCGCTTTGCTACGAATAACAATAGGCTCTCCAGTATCTGTGGTCCAAAGCCCGCCGCAACCATCCTCAGTGAATAACTCATGTCGTTTTAATCGATCTTGCCCCTTTGTATTCATATACTGCTCAACAATACGACGATTGTGTAACCGAGTTTCTTCTTTATTCATTACTGTTTTCCTTTATTTATAACCAATAATATTTATTTTTTTGTTTTTCATTAGAAGACTTTATTCGCTTATATCAACCATTTTTTATAGTTATCTATTCTCTTCGCGAATGATTTTTAGGCTCTAATACTGCTGATACTCAAACAAGCAGCACCCCCACTTCATACCCGTCGAAATGGCACTCATCACAATCCGGTTTCCTGGTTTAAAAACGTCTTGCTTTTGCATCATGTCGAGTGAAATTAATAAATCAACGCATCCCATATGCCCAAGTTCGGCTACCAAGGCAATATTAGTGTTATCAACTGCAATGCCTAACTTAGCAGCAAGCATCGCTATACTCTGTCGGCCTTCCAGTGTATGGAGCAATATCAAGTTACTTTCTTTCGACCAGCTCGCTTCATTCAGACATGACTCAATAATTTGAATTGTATTATCTGCACGAAGGGCCAAGAACTCAGTAAGATCACTACCAGTCAATCGATATAGTTCCATGATTTTTTCCCGGCCTAGCTGATCATTCCGACTATCATGATCGGGTAAAACTACCGGCTTCAAACCACCCCCACGCTCGATACGCATCATATCTACAAAGCGCGTATCTGATATGTCTTGACCACTTTTATAAACAAAGCAGCATTCTGCCGTTGAAGTACTGTTGGTTTTACCTACTATCGCAGCTGCAGCGCCGTCACTTAGAATGGCGTTCATCAAGCCAAACCTGTCGTAGTGTGGCTCACTAACACGCTGGGCAAGTACAACCACGCCAACCTGCCCGTCATCTAGGGTGTCTATAAGACCACGAGCGGTAATCCAAGCACTGATAGCCGTTCCACAGCCTTCTACTAGGTTAACAGTCTTTAATTGTAAGCCTCCTAGTTCAGCTCCAATCTGGCAGGCAAGATCAATTCCAATGAAGTCAGGAACACTAGACTGACCAGCGACAATAAACCCAACATCATCAGCACTGTAACCAGATGCTTCCAGCGCTTTAGTCACAGCCTGAGCCCCCATCACGCGTGTACTAGTATTGTCTATCCCGTATTTGTCATAGCCTGCAAGGCGAATGGCTTCCAGTTGCATTTTGTTAGGGTGCTTAACATCTGCGAGCCTGCTAGATTGTGGAAGCACATGACCAAGACCAAGAACCTTCATTCACAGCTCTCCAGTTGTGTTTCAGTAAACTCTATGAAGACATTTTCAAGACGATCACCCAACAACTGAGCTACGTTTATCTCAATTTGCTGCTCTTTTAGCATGCTTGCCACCTGCAGTGCTAACATCGAGTTACCACCCAGCTCAATAAAATGATCTGTAGGTCTTATATCTGGCTCATCAAGAATCCGCCCTACCTCAGCCAGTAATGCTTGTTGTGCGATACTATATTTCTCCACAGGTACTCCTTCTCAATGCCAGTCGATCAGTCTTACCCCTATCGTTAACTGGCCACTTATCATCATTAAGTAGTAAATATCGAGCAGGCCTCAGGTAAGGAGGTAATTTTGAGCAGGCCAACCGCAGATCACGCGTGGACAGTTGGGCCCCCTTTTGCACCCTGATACATGCCATCAAAAAACTGCCCTGATGACTGTTTTCAACTAGAACAACCGCTTCATCAATATTGGGAATAGACTGTAGATACTCCTCAACTTCATAGGGCTCTACACGAAATCCGTTAATTTTTTGATAGCCACTTGATCGACCAAGGCAGACAAACTTCCCCTGACCAACAACCTGACACATGTCACTGGTATGGTAACCATCAGTGATAAGCTCACCGCCTAGGTAGCCATCAAACACCTGAGCTCCACGCAATACTAATTCGCCCACACCCAGCTCATTAATCGCCACTAACTCAAACTTCATCCCAGGGAATGGCTTACCTATTGGTATCGATTCCAACTCAAGATCAGCCTTAGAAATAAGGTGATGAGAACAAAATACTGTAGCCTCTGAGGGACCATAAGTGTTGAACAGACGTACCCTGTGTCGACTTAACTCATCAAACACAGCTAATAGAGTACTAGGTGAGAGTTTTTCACCACAGAAGATAACATCGGTGAGATGCAAGCTTTCTACACAATGCTGGTTATTGGCCTGTGAAAAGATATAGCGAAATTCTGAAGGCGTCACCGACAGTATGTTGACTCCCGCCTTTACCATGAGAGCGAAGGTAGCCTTAGCATCACGTTTGATATGTTCGTCGAGAATTACCAAGCAGCCATTATGGGCTAAACATCCAAACGTCTCCCATATCGAGAAGTCAAAAGACAGGTCATGTATCCACAACCACTTAGCGTATTTGGGAGCAGCCAAGGTCTGCTGAGTGTTATCTAAAAAGGCTGTTAGTTGTCCGCTATTGATTGGAACAACTTTAGGTTCACCTGTTGTACCAGAGGTCCTAACACAATAAATCTCAACACCAGTTTTACTGTCCTTTGCTGGCGTTTGGGTACATTCAGCCAGCTTAAAAAAACGTCCAATGTCCGTAATGGCTATACCATCGCCTGGAAATAGCGGGTTATTTGACAGGACTCCCACACAGTTAGCCTTTTTAGCCGTTTCAAGCCCCTTAGTCTGATCAAGCCCTCGAGGCAATGCCATAAATGATATACCCGCAACCAAACAGCCTAAGATCGTTTCATATAGTGCTATGGAACGAGGCAGATCCAGTGCAAGACGCTGGCCTGAAATCACCCCTGCATTAAGCAGCTGGTCAGCTATGCGCTGTGCAGCCTCACTGAGCTGTCGGTATGATCTAACAACATCTCCTTGTTCAACAGCTGGTGCATCCGGATTTTGATCCAGAACTTCACTAAACGCCGCTATAATTGGTTGTAGCTCAGCGCTTACTTGTGTTGCTATTTTATTATACGCCGTCACTCTTTTTCTCCGTTCTTAACCCTTTGCATTCCAGGACTAGCTAGAACATACGAGTCAGTGTTTTCGGGTCACGTCCAAGAACAGATAGGCCAACCGCTTCCTCTGGAACAAGTTTGGAAAACCCACCATGACGGGCACCAACGTTTACATCACGCCATATCCGTTCAAGGGGATTCTCCTTATCTAGTCCAGAGGCACCATTAACCCAAAGCAGGTCTTGTACAATATCTACACAACCACGCATAATCTGTGTTGCCCGCCCTCGAATATCAACCCGATCTTGAGTAGTCAGCGCTATGTCAGGCTCTCTTGCAGCTTGGTCGATAATGTCAGCATTGTATTCTGCTGCTCGCTTGTACAAGTCCAGTGCACTATGCAGCCTTCCAATCTCTGCTCTGATTGCGCCCGAGTCACTCATAAACTCGTAGTGACTACCAAGCACAGGGTGCTTATCTGCAGTAGTGATTATGTACTCAAAGCCAGCTTCTACCGCTCCAAGCATCGAGCCAACTAGGCAATTCATTAATACGCCAGTGAACAGCCCAGAGTACGACGCTTGCTTTCCATTACCGTTGAAGTGACTTTGTGAGCGGTTTTTTCCAGATAAAATGCACGAGTAGTCTTCTATATGATCGTCTGGTACTTCAATGCCTTGAGCGCGAACGGTAACACTTTGAGTTCCTCGCAACCCTGTGGACTTCCAGGATTCAGCCTCATCTAGTTGTTCAGCTGGAATAGCCACTACGCGAACATCTTGTCCATTGGAGTTTTCAACTGCAGCAAGACAAAAGAAAAAGCTGGAATATCGCCATCCTGATGCATACCGCCACTCACCATTTAGCAGCCACCTACCTGATAGCTTGTCTTTTACCAAAACCCCTGGACGTCCCAGCACCATGGCTAGAATTTTGTTGTGCCTCATCGCAAGCGCTGAAGAGTCCAACGACTGAAAGCACCCTCGCATTGTCCAAGCGGAATTAGATACCCCAACAACCCACGCAAGAGATGCATCAGTCTTACCAAGCGTTGTACAAACTTGCAGCACATCTCGAAGAGAGCCAGGGCCAGCATTGCTCTTTTCATCAAGTATCTTTACAAGATCTGAAGTGCTAACAACATCGAGGAGCCCTTTAGTTAGCTGCTCACGATCTGCCTCAGAATAAGCACTCACAATTTTTTCAATGTCAGTACTCGCTTTAATCTGTTGTGTATAGGCCAAATTAGTCATCAAAAACTGCCCTCCAATCCCGAATTTTTTGTTGGGCTTCTTCTACAGCAAACTCAACAAACTCACGGGAAGTTGCGATTCGTTGTGGCATAACAGGGCTATCAAACATTTTCCAAAAATAAGGTAAGCTTGCAGTGGGATCCTCAATGTTGTAGCCACATGACGCTCGCTTCATAAGTTCGGATGCGTTGTAATTGGCACTGATCTCATGACGACGAGCATAGGTGCTAGCCCATCCAGTCTTATGCGGACCAGGCTCTATGCAACCTACTTGAATACTTGAACCCTGAAGCTCCTGACGAAGAGTGTCGGATATAGCTTCTATTGCATATTTACTGATTTGATACGCGCCAAGCAAAGGCCAACAGGCCACACCGCTCATGCTTGAAACCAGTAGAATTCTTGATGAATCCATCTCTCGCATAAAGGGTAAAAGCGGCCGAATCACATTCAAGCAACCTTCAACATTGGTCGTAAATTGCGCTCTGATTTGCTCATTAGACACATCCTCTAGGGTTCCAAATTGGGCGTATCCAGCTGCGGTTACAACCCGACTCGGTGTGCCAACTGTTCGCACTGCACTGATTAGCTTTTCTGTTAAGTCTTTTGAATCTTGGACATCTGCCACACAAGGCACAAAGTGACCTTGATATGCATTGACCATTTCTTCAGCAACTTCCTTTGAACGGGTAATGCCAATTACTGTGTCTTGACGATCGGTAATTATCGAGTGTGTCCAACACCGACCCAAGCCACTTGAGCAACCACTAACAACCCAAGTATTCATAGTTATTTTCTCCATTTATTTCTGTTAGAGCTTGGCTAGTGCAGGCTCCTGACGACTACTGGATAGATAAGCCCCAACCGACAGGCTGACAGCAATCAGCAGGAAGCAACCAAAGGCTGCATATGCAGTAACATCCGGTGATTCACGAAGACTAATAATTGTTACTTCACCCCTTTGATTAAGCTGATGCCGCACAATCGAATCAAACGCAATTGCTACAATGACCCCACCTAATGCACTCATAACCTGACGTATAGAGTTAAAGAAAGCAGCTGCTCGACCAATAGTCGCTATTTGAGCTCGTCCAAGAGCCAAGTTGGCAAGTGGAGCAAATGCCAGTCCTGTACCTGCCCCCGCAATGACCATAGCTGTACAAAGTGCTATAAAGGCCAGTGCACCTCCAGGAATAAACAAACCAATTAAGCCTAATGAAGCACTTGCGAGTGCAAATAATGTCAAACCAGTTCTGACTATTATTTGTGGAGCCATACGATCAGAAAATTTGCCAGCGAATGGTCCTACCAATGCATTTGATAAAGCGATAGTGATCATGACTACACTGGTCGCAACTGGACCAAACGCCATTCGTATATCCAAGAGAAAAGCTAACGGTAGATAAAAAGCTGTCAGGCTGAAGCCAAGTAACCCCGAAATAAAGCATATTCTGAGAAAGGTAGTGTCAAACCATAATTCGCGAGATAAAATATATTCACGCTTTTTCTTTAATTCATTCCTAATTAAAATAGCTGCAACAATGGCACTGGTTAGTAACAGGATAGCCCCTGAATTTGCTGTAGATTCCGTGGCACTCAAAAATTGAATTCCAACAATTATTCCAGCCAAACACGCTCCATATAAACTACTCACCAACGTTTCTTTAAATTTAATGCCTCTCCCTGGGTCACCTGGCAAACTCAAAATAGCGACTAGCAAGCAAACCAACGCAACAGGAATATTAATCCACATCACCCAACGCCAATCAGCCGTTGTTAAAAAGAACTGAGTAGCAACAGGACCCGTTGCAGTAGCAATGCCCGCTACAGCCCCCCAAACGCCTAGAGCAGCTCCTCGTCCACCATCGGCGAAAAGAATTGAAATATACGCCATGCTTTGTGGTGTTAACAGACCAGCACCTACCCCCATCAAGGCTCGACCAATAACTACCTCGGTAAAAGTTTGCCCAGCACCACTAATGGCTGCACCTATACCAAGAACAAATAAAGCCACCAACACTACAGCCTTTCGATTTGCCGAGTCTCCCAGTCGTCCCCCTAAAAGAAGGAATGCGGAATAGGTAATTAGATAAATATTGTTGACCCAAGCTACCTCTGCCGGGCTCACATTAAACTCATTCATAAGTGTCGTGTAAATCAACGGCACAGTGGTAGTGTCCATCATGACAATAAAGAAGCCTAGACACAGTCCAATAAAGGAGAGGTATTTTCGCTGCATTTTTTAGCCCTTAGTTTATTATCATTAAATTGTGGTATGAAGAACTAAATGCCATGCCGGAAGACGTGTCCTCCCATTGTTATCAAGCTGAATGTTTAGCCCTTTTTTCTCCTGAAAATCCTCAATGGCAACTGCATTACCTTTATATTCCACTCGCTCCGCCAGCTTAATTTTCCAGCCACTTGCTTCGATAATATGTGTAATTTCCGATAATTCACTCGCAAGAGGTTTTGGCATTCCGTTCAATGATGGGGCAAACGTTATAAGATGAAAAACTGTTTTTTCTGATGATAAACGGTACATTTCTTTTAAATATATCAACCGCTTCTCAATAGGTATTGCATGGTATGCTGCAGAATCTAAAATAATATCGAAGACTGGTGATAATGTGGTATCGCAAGCATCAAGCACTAAAAAAGAAATTTCAGAGTCTGCATACTGTTGACGACACATATCAATTGCCGCGCTAGAAGTATCAATTGCAATTACATTAAAACCACAATCATAAGCTGCTTTAGCATTTCGTCCAAGACCACAACCAACATCTAATAACCGACCAGAATGAGTTATATTCTTAAGAATGTCAGACACGATGGGTTGTGGCTCTCCTATTTCCCAAGGAACATTGGTAATTTCTGCACTTTTTAGCAGTGATTTACCTTCATATACTCCTTTGAAGTCTGCGCGATCATATTCGCTCATTCTGTTTCCTCTATATTTTTTAACAATATTATTTTTAATTCACTGTATTTCTTTATTAAAAACGAACAAATCAGAAGCACATTTTTATAAATGTGCTCATAGCACTCATTACTTAATCACAAATACTTATTATTTTTCTCGATAATCTCAAACTTTCGTATAAATACAGCCAATGCTATAGATGAGACTAAAATTAACATTAGCAATAACTTACCTGCCACTTATAGTAATTATTAACTTTTGCAGCCTTGCAAACCAAATAGGTAGCGAATTCTTTAATAAACAATAACCAACAATAGTCCAATCAACCAAACTATTAGAATTTTATCAATCAATAACGATAGCAGTGTAAAGAATAAATAGTTAACTTGTTAATAGCACTTAAGTCGTATACAAAACCAACTCAATACAACCTTAACAAACAACAGTATCAGGAAAGCAAGAGTAATAGCTGACTCACAAACACTAAAATTATTAAGTAAAACTGAATAATTAGTAACAATCCAAGTCTTTTAATCACAAAAAGTAATTTAATCGACACACTTCATACAATCACTCAAACAAATTATTGATCTAGATCAATGGATTATTATCATATTTTTTGTAAGTATCTCATGTAAAAACATAATGGTATCTAACAAGCAGGTAAGCGTAATAAGCCACATAAAAAATACAAACAATACTATAACCTGATTGACTTTCCAGCTTTTAGACAAAATTTATGAGGGAATTCTTTGTAAGTAGTCTGATATTGGTTATAGACAAAATTACTCATTATTGACAACTCAATAGTAATACTGTTAATTTCGCTCAACACAAAATACACCACATGGAAATTTGTGGATTTCTAAATTTTGAATCGAGGCTAGATGATGACTTCGTTCCCTAAACCCAATCTTCAGCTTATTTATGTATCTGACATTGAACGTTCGACAACTTTCTATAAAGCGCTTTTTAATACTGAACCCGTATTTTCGAGCCCTCGTTATGTAGCATTCGCCGCTGACACAGATGGTGAAGCATTGTTTGCTCTTTGGACAGGAGGAGTACAACCAGATGCCTCCGTTCAACGCTTCTCTGAAATAGGAATTATGATGCCAACTAACAATGATGTTGATAGATTATTTGATGAGTGGCAGGATAAACCAGGGATCAAGATTATTCAAGAACCATACACTGAAGTCTTCGGTCGTACTTTTCTTATTGAAGACCCTGATGGCCACATCATCAGAGTGTGCCCTGTAGACTAATACAATTTTAACCCTCATACTTAACAGTATGCGGATAATCCTATACATCTACACTGAAAATATTTGTATTATTCCCTACAAGCTACCTACCAACCACTGGCTAAGCCAGTGGTTATATAAACGTTACTCTGACCTAACCCTAGATGCTACACCAGATGTACCTCTGGCACCGCTCCCACCACGATAAAGAATAACAGCATCACTCTTAGGTAATATATTTATTATTTTTACCAAATCAGCGGTACTGCCAAAACCGTTTCACAAAAGGGGCTGGCATCGTATATTATTTTTCATACCTTAACAAAAAATTAAGGAGGCCTTTTTGATCGAGGTTATCGCGGCTAACAGCAGGTTGCAGACGCACAGATTATTTTACCCAAATCACCTTTGAAACGAGACAGTCGGTATCAGAAAAACAAGAAGCGAAAAAAGTGTCGGCAGCGGGCAGCTATTGAGCCGATAATTGGACATTTAAAAACAGACCACAGACTGGCAAAAAATTATTTAAAAGGCGTCATTGGTGATGCTATCAACCTTTTGATGGCTGCATGTGCCTGGAATCTGAAGAAGTAGATAAATCAGTTTATTAATCGAATTTTGGGTTTTTTACAGCAAGTACTGATAGTTATTTTTAGGCGTTAGCCCCCATGGCGGGAATAATAACCCTCTAGAGTGTCAGTAGCCTCTCTCGCAAAAATTTGATTTTAGCGAAGTGAGACTAAAAAAACATTTTTTCAGGGGCGACTAAATATTTTTCAGCAGAGGAAGGCTGAACTGATTTCTTACAATTAACAACTGTAAATGCAAATAATACTTATTAACTCGACTCCATAAGCAATCACTTCTATAACCCTTATTATGTAGCAGCCGAATGCGATTTTATTTTAGTTCTAACCGTTGCCACCATTGCAGATTATGAATTGTTAACTCGAAAGCTATTTTTTGATAACCCAAATATCAAACGGTTTCGAACCTTTGTTGTAATGGAGTCTGTTAAGGCTAGTTTGGCAGTGCCTCTTGCCAGTTAATAACACCACCTTCATAGCAAGTACATTTTATCATCTATATATAGTTTAGCCCATCCTAATACTGCACCGCTTTTGCCTAAGAGCTCGCTAATAAAAAACTTACAAATCCTTGGGCAGGTGCATTTAAATAGCTGTTTTCGTTACTAAGTAATGAAAAACGTCGAGTTAAATCTAGAGGTGTTTTTAAAACAACCAATTGCCCCGCAACAATTTCATCTGCTATAGCTAATTGAGAAAGGCACCCTAGTCCAAGTCCAGCTTTAACTGATTGTTTAATTGCTTCATGGCGCGTTAATTCCAAGCCTAAGATGGCTCGCCCTCCTATTCGCTCAATTGCCGCATCAAATACCGCACGGGTACCTGACCCAGGCTCTCGTAAAATCCATTGCTGCTGCTGTATATCTTTAATGGTTAGTTTACCTTTTTTTGCCAGTGGATGTTCCGGGTGACAAAATATATTCAGCTGATCCTGACGCCAAGGCTTGATAGTAAGGTGCTGATGAATAGCCGGTCCTTCAATTAAACCAATATGCGCCTGACCTTTATCTAACTTTTCAATCACATCCTGGGTGTTGGCTATTTTCAGTTCAGGCTTAACCAGTTTATGAGTGGCTATAAATTCAGCTAGTAATTTAGGCATTAAAAACGAGGCAATGGTTTCGCTAGCGACTACCCGTAAAACTCCCGTTACTTCGTTGGTTGGAGCCACCTGCAGCTCATTAACCATATCGGTAATTTGGCGAGCTTTAGCTAATACATCTAGCCCAACATCAGTAATCACCAATTCTCGCCCAACCCGGCTGAACAAAGGATACCCCAACGACAACTCCAGCTCTTTCAATGCTTGACTTGCCGCAGACTGACTCATAGCTTGCTCATCAGCCGCTGCTGTTAGGTGCCCTAACCGAGCAATCGCTTCAAATAACCGTAGCTGCCTTAACGTAACACTCATAGCTTTTCCTACATTATAAACGTTCGGTTTATCTTATATATTATATTAAAAACATTCATTATTCTTATAGTTATACAGCGCATACAATCTTATTCGCTAATGATCTCCCCTTGGATAGGGTCTGTTGTAAAAGGTCAAGCGTCTAGTAATTTTAGGATTCTCTCAATATTGAGGTTGTTATTATGCCTGTTGTTATCCTACTACCCTTACTCGCCATTGCGGCTATAGGGCTAGCACAAATCAGCTTTTTTAGTCAGCTTGGTTTAAGTGCCCTACCACTGGCAATTATTTTAGGCACTACTATTGGCCATCTACCACAGCATCAACCTGACTCTCGAGAATTATTATTTATTAAGTTTTGCCAACAACAGCTATTAAGGCTTGGTATTATTTTATTTGGCTTTAGCTTAAGCTTTCAACAAATTGCCGCCGTTGGCTGGCAAGCATTAGTTTTGGATGTTTTTATTATTTTAATTATTTTTTGTATTGGCTCATTGATAGGCATTAAACTATTTAAGCTTCCTCGTGATATGGCTATTTTAACTTCTGTGGGCAGTGCCATCTGCGGTGCGGCTGCTATTCTAGCCACTGAAACGTCTATTAAAGCCCGTCAACAACATGTGACAATTGCTGTAGCCACAGTCGTTTTATTTGGTACTCTGGCAATGTTCAGTTATCCCTTTATTTATCAGTTTTCAGGCATATCAGAGCAGGCATTTGGTATTTATATTGGCAGTACAGCCCATGAAGTAGCACAAGCGATTGCTGCAGGCCAGACTATTAGTCAAAACACCATGCAAACGGCAGTAGTAGTCAAATTAATTCGTGTTATGCTATTAGCTCCTTTTATTTTAATGCTTACCATGGTGTTAAAGTTAGATAAAACAGCCTCAGAAGATAATTCAAGTAAAGCCAAAGTTACCATTCCCTGGTTTGTAATAGGGTTTATAATAGCTGCAGGTATAAACTCCTATATTGAAATACCACAACCCATTCTCAAGATAATAAGCTTTATTAGTCAATTCTTATTAGCCATTGCTATGGCAGCCTTAGGCATGCAAACCCAATGGAAAGTGATTAAATCAGTTGGAAGCAAACCTATTTTATTAGGATTCATATTGTTTATATTGTTGTTATCAGGTGGATTTTACCTGAACTATTTACTTATCAACGGTTGATCACCAGATTAATGTATCGCGACACAATAAAAATAAGGGCACAAGCATAACTTATTTAACCCTTGTGTCTTTCGATTTATTCAAAGTTTATCTAAAAACCGTGCACACTTCCTTTTAAAACTCAATCAATAAAGTACCATGAGCAGGTAAAAAAATAATAACTTCCATAGGGACTAAATGGAATGGATATACTCTCTTCAAAAGACAAGTTATTCAAGCCAAACTTCAATTTTCGTCATATTTTTGTTTTAATCAATTTAATTTTCGTTAATATAGCTTCACTGTCATGGTCTGCCGAGCCAAGAATTCAGTACACCCTCAATTCTGCCAAAGAGCAAAAAACTAAAGCCCCTATTAATAGCAATCCTCCCAAAAAGCCTGAGATCACCTTACAGCTAGATAACTCGCCTATCGATATTAACGACCCCTACTCAATTAAAATAGAAAATAAGTTTGATAATAGATTCGAAAACAACTTAAAAGAGCCTGGCGTAAAAATTAATTTTACAATTTGGTTTGATTAACTCTATTCCCTTCATGAATAATTGACAGTGTTCACTCTTGTCGCTCATCATTTACCCGCATACTTCAATAAAAGACACTTCTAATAAGTACCCTATACTCTATAATGAAGATATCAACAGCTCATTAATGGGTACTATTGAAGACAAATTGCTGTTTTCCTTGATTAACTTGGTCATAATCTATGCAATCAGAAAGTCAACACCATGATCTGACTTTTTACCAGAACCTTCCTACGTTTACTACATTTTCAGCCTTCATTAACGCCCAACACTTTGCTCCAGCCCCTGATAACTGGTTAATTGTAATCAGCGACGTGGTTCATTCATCAAAAGCAGTGGCTAATGGGCGTTACAAAGAGGTTAACATGGTAGGCGCCAGCTGTATTACGAGTGTGCGTAACGCCTTGCCCAACTGTGAATTTCCTTTTGTATTTGGAGGAGATGGTGCAACAATGTTAGTGCCAGCTATATACAAAAATATTGTCGAACAATCACTGATGGGCACAAAACAGTTGGCTGAGCAAACATTTCAATTACAGTTAAGAGTTGGCATAGTGCCTATATCTGCTGTAAGGAAGCAAGGCAAAGACGTGTTGGTTGCCAAATTTGAATTAAGCAATGGCAACCAACTAGCTATGTTCAATGGGGGCGGAGTTGAACTGGCTGACCGTTTGATTAAAGCAGATATTAATGCACAACAGTATGCACTAAACCAAACCGACTCTGTTACAGCGCCAGACCTCACGGGGCTTTCCTGCCGCTGGGAATCATTAACACCTCGTAATGACCATATGTTGTGTATTTTAGTTCAGCCTTTATTCAGTGATATTGAGCAACGGGAGCAAGTATTTCAAACGATTATCCCCCGTTTAATGAAAATTACTGGCCAGGACTTTCAATTAACTAAACCTGTTACTCAAGCTAACTTACAGTTTAAGTGGCCACCTCAAGGTATAATTCTTGAGGCCAAAATAAGTAAAGGCACCAAACCATATTGGCAGCGCTATTTGTATTTACTGTTTAATAGTTTTATCCAGGCAATCCTTAATAAGTGCAATCTCTCAGCAGGGTCTTATAATGCCCCTGTTTATCGCAACCAGCTCTGTGATAACGCTGATTATCGACGTTTTGATGACTCGTTACGATTGGTACTTGATTGCACCAATGAGCAGACAACACAAATAAAACAACTTTTAGAAGAGCAATACCAGCAAGGACAGTTGGTGTATGGTATCCACCAGGCCAATCAAGCGTTAATGACCTGTATGGTTTCCAGCCTGGAAAATAGCCAACATTTACACTTTATTGATGGTAGTGGTGGTGGATTTTGGGCAGCTTCAGTAAGGTTAAAAAATCAACTCAAAAATCATCAAAAGGACTAATGAGGAAAATATATGTTTGTGGCTGCGGCACCCAGTGCGCAATATGCCCTTACTGAATATCCCAATGATTTATACAGCGCAGGTTATCAAGCTTGGGACTTATCAACGCCTTCAAATCCCCAATTTTTACAACAGCTGACCATGCCAGGCCAAATTATTGGAAACCAATGGCATGAATACATTTACCAACAAAACCCACGGGCAGGTAACAGAACCTCTTGGATGGGGGCACGAATGTCCCTTTTTATTCCCAAGCCTATTGCAGCTGGTGGCAAATACGGATTTGCTGCAATGGGAGGATTAGGCTTTTATACCGTAGATATCAGTCAGCCCAATAATATGAAAGTAATCAGCCATCTTGACTTCCCTCCCAGTGTTGCAGGCACTGAAGGTGATTTCATTGATACCAGCCAATTTGCGCACTCTGAAATACTATATTATAGCGGCTATCCTCTTAATGAAGACTGTTGGGAGCCTTATAAGCATATTTATCAAATAGATGTCAGCAACCCCAAACAACCCAGAATTATCGGTACACTACCTCGCCCTCGTCCACCAAAACAGGCCGCATTTACAGACTACTGCCAACGTAAAGGTAGTTTTGGCCCCAAACGTACCGGTGCTTACACTCAACCTGGCGTATCTAAACCAGGAATTCTACCCTATAACTTTTATAATGCAGGGCTCCAAGTTTATGATGTAAATGACCCAAAGCAGCCTTATATCAGTGCTTACTTTGTTCCACCTTTTGCTCCCGATCGTGTTGCAGACTATGCAATGGGTAATTTATCTCATAGTGTTTATGTAGAATATGATCGCAACTTATTTTGGTTATTTACTAATCACGGCTTTTATTTACTAAGCAGCCCAGTGCTAGGCAAACCAGACTTCGGTCCACCAACCATACCCTGGCCAGCTAAAAAAACTATTGTTCAACTACAATAATATTTTATCTAGTATTATTAATAGGCCATTTTTACTAAATGCTTTTCTTTGCTATCGCTAGTCAAAGAAAAGCGCTTGTATTTAAATAATACTATACTAAAGATTAAGAGAAGCAATATATAAAGAGCACTTCAAAATAGTGAAACACATTAAGTAAATTTTTAGTGTTCCTCTTTAGTTAGTGCTTCTCTTTAGAAAGTAAAGGTACATGCTGCGTCATAATCGCGCTCCTTTACCATTGGAAGTAACAACTTATATATCTGTAGTTTCTTTCTGGCTTTCTACTTGATACACCAAATACTGTGCAGCTAAAAACTGATTGAAGACTGAAACGAGCTTTTGGAAATTAACAGCTGTTTTATTACGCGTATAATGAGATAGTGCTAACTTTAATTCTGCTTGCAAGTCTTGATCATTAATTTGTGCGAATAAAACAGTCATCTCTGAGTTAACTACTGAATGTTCTTTAGCCATATTACTAAACAGCTTTTTTAATGCATGCTCATGCTGGTGAGTAAATTGTTTCCAACGATCAGACTGATTAGCACCTTGCAGGGTATTATGGATGGGTAGTAAATAACTGAGTGTATTATTACCCAGCCACTCTTTTTGAATGGTGGTTTGACACGCCTTCACACTGGCACCAATACTACTGTTTATACTTGGTAATATCGGGAGGTTAACATCAGGGCTTTTGATGGTAAGTCCTGAATGGGTAGCCAACCTGACAAATTGTAACACCCACTTGTTTACCAACTTGATTTGCTTAAGGCGAAAATGCAAGCTGGTTTTTCCATCAAGCCCAATATCACCAACATTACTCAATACTTCTTTTAGCTGCCCTGTTATAGCAGCGGTAGAAAGCTCAGCCTGATTATCATTCAGCTGCAATATATCTTTTAGGCTACTAAATGCTGCTCTTTCCGATGCAATCATGGTTAATAGCTCAGATAATCCCAATTGCCCCTTCAACTCAATGGTTATATCCAAATACTGACCTTTTCGGTAATAATTAGGGTGCTCTTTGGTATTAAAATGAGTGATGTGTAAACCTATTGCTGCATTTTCTGTAGGCAATGATACTTGTAGAGAACCACCTTCATAAGTGCGTTTTAATATACTCCGTACAGCAAAAGTCAGCTTATTAATGAAACTTTTCTCAGCCAAGTGAAATAATGGACGCTTCAAGGTTGCCTCAAATTGACTAAAATAAGCCAGGTTTTTGTTTTGCTGCTCATCAGCAACATTGGTCATATAGAGTTGATGTAATGCTGCATACGCAATGGTCACTGCTTTAGTGAACTCTCCGCGCCCTTTTACACCACGGCCAGCCTCAAAAGAAGCTTTTATCTGCTTGGCTTGGCTAAGCTGCTGTTTATTTATTTGTTTAGGATGTTGCTTTGCATAATCACAGAATTGAACTAGCTGGCTATAATGGAGAAACTCAGCTTCTAACTCCTCAACTACCTGTTTGGTTAAGTCAGGGAGTGAGCTAGTATGTACACTTTGCTGCCTCAACTCAGCAAGTCGATTAATACTTGGCGTATATGTTTGCTGGTTATAGCGATAAATACGGCTACTTTCTTGCTTTAAGCTATCTAATAATGGTTGCCGACTCATAATATCCATATTTAACTGACTTTTTTGATAGCTTCCTTGAAAGATTCGCTGAAACAACTTTAAACCTGCATGTAATTTTCCTTGCACTAGTTTACACTTTCCTGGTACTAGTTTAGCTGGAGCTGTATGTGTTTTTACTTCACTTGCAAATCCATGCTTTAATAATAAATTATTAAGTCGGTGCTGGTTAGTTAATGCTTGCTGTTGAATTTTCTGAAATATTCTTTCCTGCTTCCACCCTTCCATATGACGACTATTTTTACTGACACCAGTAACTAGTAAGGCTTCCATTAAATGATCTGTATAACGATTAACAAAATCAGTTAAACAACCATCACTATAAACTGTGCCGACTTCTTTAGAGCCCGTTGCAACCCCCTTTAGCATATTACTACCTACTTGAATGCCTAATTCAATGCCACCTGAACGGATTTCAAGAATACCACTATCATCGTCAGTTAATAATTGAAATCCCAACCTAAATGAAAGTTTACTATCAATAAAGTTAACCCCTAATAATCCTGCACCGGCAGATAACTGTAATGACAAACGTATCTGGCTGCTAGCACCTGGCTGTTCAAACTTTTTTAATTGTTGATAAAGTTGTGATTTAATCGTTTCTCTAGTAGTTAAAAGCCCTTGCAAGCGAACTTGAACTGATAGGAGTTGAGTCAATTCATGTAGCTCTCCCTTAGGTAATACTAGGCTTACTTCTTCTAATAACTGATAAAGTGATTCGACTTCTGTCTGTGCTAGATGAGTATTAGAAGACGAACTAATACGCTCAATAAGTAATTGCAAACTAACTAATGGTATCGCTAACTTGGTGTTTGTAGCTTCTACCGATCCCTCCAACTGCCTATGGAGATTCTTTAATAAATATAGGGATTGCTCACTGGATAAATGTCCTTGTTGATCAAACCAATTAAAAACAGGCTCGGGAGGTGACCCAACTGCAGATTCAACAATGGATACAGGAGTTTGATTAATGGTATGGATAGGTTGCTGAAGACAGACTGATTCGTCACTGTTAAATAATGAATCTTCTGTGTATTTAATTGATGACTCACTAAACTGACGTTTAAATAATATTAAAGCCTGTCGTGAAGCTAGCCTATCTGAAGTGGATGAGCTCAGGCTTGTACTGGGTAACAAGCCTGAATTAACTTTATTTATTTGCTTATTTTCTTGACTCCTATTCAGGTTTAACAAACGGTTGGCAGCACAGCCATCCAGGCGAAATATTGAGTTCATAGTGACTCCTCACCTGCTAGTAGCTGTCTTAGACTAAAAGCTCCTCTAATGTCTTATGCTGAAAATACTTTTTACTAAATGGTTTTTACTAAATAGTTTTTTGGCAATCTGTACCATCATCTGAACATATAATAGCCATCATGAATCATTTTTAGGTGTAAAAAAATAAAGTGCTGTATACTCACAGCGAAGGATTATTTAGGCGAGGCCACCGAGCGATGAAGCCCCAGGAGTTTAGATAAACTAAATGACTGGGGTGAAGAGCGATGGTAACAAAGCCTAAAAATCATTCGCGAAGAGTATATAGCCAAGCAAACAACCACTTACCATAATAATATATAAAATCATGGCTCAAGCACTCATTAAAAATCTACGTTTTATGGGCACTTACGATAAATTTACACTTCTTTATTATGGACATATACCTTTTAACATTTATATACGATACAACATCGTATGTAATGATTTTCTTTTTTTAGAACGTATTTTCGCTAAGCACAGACATTATTCAAATATTAGTAGCAGTTTATTTATTGTATCCAAAACAGCTTATTTATGTTTTTTTATTTTTATAGCTTTATATCAAAAAAATCTCTTATTGACTTTTCTCATTTATTAACGAGAAGTTAGTTTATCTATATATCAATTAAATTACAAGTGGATTTCCATGTCACTTATACTTCTACTTTATTAAGAACACCCTCTATTAAGCTTCATCTAATATTAAAGCAATATTTAACCTCTCCAACTGTAAATTTGGTATTTTCATCTTGTGTTAACAACCAACATACTACTAATCTACTATATAGTGTATATAGTGGTCAGTTACTCCAGACCGAATATTTCGTCGGCTATCAGTTGCGGACATGTTCGCTAGACAGGTTCTCCTTCCTTAGTAGAGTACAGCTATAAATATGGATAACCATTACAAAACCGATTATTTCATAGATTATTGGCACAAGCAGTTTTACTTACTAAAAAACATAAAAATAATCAATAAGCTAGCAATATTCTCCATAAAAAAATCTCTACATGAGTTATTTAGCACTAGCGATATTTGTTTTGAGAGAGTATCAACTAATTCTTATCATATTTTTATCTACTTTGTAGATGGTCAATACGAAACAACCAACCCTCCAATTACATTTTCACTTAAACTTCTTGAAGAAGTCAAAATCAGTAAGTCGATCAATCAAAACCCTGTTAATTTAAACCCTGATGATGTATTGCCTTCAACCGAATATTTTAATTTTGCCGAGTTAGAAGATACCTTATCGACCAATAGTTGCTTACTTAAAATTTATGCCAATGAGTTAACTGATAATGTTACTGATGATTTACATTATTTTTCATTTGTTAAATTTGATAATATTAGCCAAGTCGAAGTAAAAGTAGCCAATATGATTAATAATCAAATAGTTGATTTTCTTAAAGGTATAACTCCCTCTCGTGGTAAAGTAGAGTCACCTACTATCTTGAATGTATCCTCACTACTTGACGAAGTACAGCTATAACCTTTCTAAAACTATACCCATCATGAATCATTTTTAGGTGTAAAAATAAAATGGTATCTATTCACAGCGCAGGATTATTTAGACGAGGCCACCGAGCGATGAAGCCCCAGGAGTTTAGATAAACTAAATGACTGGGGTGAAGACAGTTTATTGCTCCTGCATAAACTGCATTCACACCATCCTTGGTGCTTAGTGATGGTAACAAAGCCTAAAGATCATTCGCGAAGAGTATATTTATAGGCTCATGGTGCCACGTCATTCGATGGCCGCATCTAACAACCATTCGTATTGGGTATAAAAAACTGTTACATATAACTATGGCGAGAGTTGATCAAGTATATGGCCTTAGTATTAAGGTAAAATATAGAGGGTTTCATTATTCAATGCTATCTTTCAATTACTCTTATCTTTTATTTAATTTATAAGTAGTAGTTTGTAGTTGGGGATCGTACTATGACTAATGAAGAATTAGAACAAGCTGTTATTGATTATATTACAAAAAACAATATGATTGCCCCCTCCAAACTTATTCAGGCTAAAATCATTACCAGCTATTCAGACAACTTGATCTATGAAGTACTTCATGATCTCAATTTACTAACAGTTGAACAGCTAAACGAAGTGCTTTCTGAAGTGACTGGCTACCCTGTAACCGATCCTCTCTATGAGATTACACAGCGTACCATCCCAGAAGAGCTATTTAATTTATTTTCCAATGAATTAGTACTTAAGTATATTGTTTTTCCCTTTCGTCTTGAAGATGAGCATCTCCATGTTGCCATGTCTAACCCTACCGATAATAAACTGGTCGAAGAGTTGGAAAAGAACTGTGGTAAAGCCATCAAGCGCCATGTTTGTTATTTTAAAACCATTCTTCGAGCTATTGTTAGACATTACCCTTATGCAGAAGGGAAAGAGTTCAATGATGTTATTGAAGATACAATCGATGAAGTGACTGGTAAAAAAGATATTGAACCCTATGTTAGTATTTGGACTGAACCACTGGGTCAAGCGTTACAACGAGAAATCTCCCTATTTACTAAACATACTGAAGCCCCTAGGGCAGGTGAAGTAGGTGTTTCTATTTTAATTCAAAAAATACTTGATTATGCTATTTATATAGGTGCTACTGATATTCATATTGAACCTTATGAAGATGCAATAAAAGTTCGCTTAAGAAAAGATGGTATTCTAGCAACTCAGTGGTATTTACCTAAAATTATCCAATCCCGTTTTTTTAATCGATTAAAAGTAATGGCAAAACTTCAGCCCACCTTAAAAACCCAAGCACAAAATGGCAGCTTCACCTATGAAAATGTAGTTGATACAGGGGTAGACATTCGCATTGCAACGGTACCTAGTATCTATGGAGAACGATTTGCACTACGGCTTCTAGACAAAAACAAACGTATTTTATCTTTAACTGACCTTGGCATGAGTGACGAAGAATATGATAAACTCATTGTTCACTTAAACTCAAAACAAGGACTTATCTTAGTTGTTGGGCCTACAGGCAGTGGAAAAACTACAACTATCTATGCAGCCTTAGAATATTTAAATAGAGATGACTGCTCGATAATGACCTTAGAATCGCCAATTGAATATCAAATGCGTGGTATAAATCAAATTCATGTGGATTTTTTCAAGAATTACAGTTTTGATGATGCTTTTGAAGATGTTCTACGACAAGACCCAGATATTATTTTACTAGGTGAAATTCTAGACCAAGCATCTGCAGAAACAGCTATTATGGCTGCTGCAACTGGTCATCTGATTTTCTCAACGCTTCATGCCACCTGTTCAGCATTTGCTGTACCGCGCTTATTATCATTAGGTGCTACAGCATCTATTCTTTCTGATGTATTGCAGGTCGTGTTAGCACAGCGACTCATTCGTGTTTTATGTCCTCATTGTAAAAAACGTGATTCTTTAAGCAAGAAACGATTAAAAATATTAGGATTATCAGAAAGCCAACTAGGTGGTAGTCGTTATTTCACAGCCAACGGTTGCGATAAATGTAATCAACGAGGCTATTATGGACAAGTTGGTGTCTTTGAATTACTGATTGTAGATGAATACATTAGAGATATGATTTTAAAAGGAAATACAGGTATGGAAATTTACCACTATGCCATTCAGCAAGGAATGACTCCTCTGTTTTCTGATGCAATGGATAAAGCCAAAGCAGGTATTACTTCATTAGATGAAGTTGTCTATCGAATACCAGCAGAACCTCGCATAATTACTGATATCAGTAAGCCACCCGCTAAAGGCCACTTACGAAGAGCATAGGAGATTAATCTCCTATGCTCTGGATAATAATTAAATCGCTTCTAATACAATGTCTACTGTTTCAGCCAATCGACTTAAGTATTGGTTTAGCATACTATCCGTTACCCTTGAAAGGGTGATATTTTGACTACCCAACGATTTTTCGGTCAATTCCTGATCAATCGAAAAACTAGCGACTTTAGCTGTACTATCGAAAATACCATGCAAATAAGGGGCAACAGGTAAGTTGCTATTCTCATTGACAACAGACTTTGCAGTGGCAAGCCATTCCTGCCAACTCACCTGTGTTAGTGTTGTATTTTTCGCTAATACTTGATTCCAGTCTACCGTTTGACTACCGATTAAATGGAACACTCTCAGGGTTTGTGAATGCTGCCCAACCATTCTAATAACTGCATCAGCAACAGTATCTACAGTAATTAATGGTTCCTCAAATAAATTATCAGGAAAAATACCTAACATCAGACAAGATCGCAAATAACGGCCAATCACATCGTCTGGAGCACCTTGTCCTGTATTACTATCAGCAGCTACTCGCCCCAATCTGAAAATAAATAAATCTAGTCCTTTTTGTTGTGCAGCAAGTAATAGTCGTTCTGCTACCCATTTTGAAGCACCATAACCTGAATGAACGAGTTGTCTTTCACTTTCTGTTGAGGTTGTTTCTGTGACGTTATCTCTTCCTGGTTGGCTACTGAATATCCCAGTTGTTGATATATAGGCAAATCGAGTTGCCCCCCCCTTACTTGCTAGCTCAATTAATGACAATGTAGCATTTACATTAGCCATTTTTAACTGTTGATAAGGTAACAAGTGATTAACCCAAGCACCATTATGAACAATAAGATCAATTGCTTCTGCTAATGACTCCCATAAACTATCTACTATACCTAATCTTTCCTGATTAAGATCACCCAATACGACAATTATTCGATCACTATAAGAGGCTTGCCATAAGCCAAATTTTTGTAGGTTTTGTTTTACTCTTAAAAATCCCTCATTAATATCCGTAGCTCTTACTACGCAGTAACAGACAGCTTTCGCCCATTGAGTAAGTGCTTTGTTTAGCAAATACGCTCCAACAAACCCTGTTACTCCAGTTATCAGAACATGGTCAAATCCTCTTTTAAAGTCTGTTGATGGTTGAGAAAAATCAGGGATCGCTGATAGTAAATTCTCATCAATTATTACTTGCCGGTATTCAAGTGGATTGACTTTAGCCTCTGCGCCAATTTCCTTATTTTTACTTCCTTCTATAAAATAGGCCAGCTCTCTAATCGTTGGGTTAGCAAATAATTGCTGAATACTCAGTTTAAAGTCTAGCTCTTTATTAATTGCTGCAACTAAGCGCACAGCTAAAATCGAATGCCCACCCAATGCAAAAAAGTCATCTGTAGTACCGAAAGCTTTATTACCATCTAATACAGTCTGCCAAATAACTAATAGCTGCTGCTCTAAATCTGTTTCAGCCGTTTCGATGGCTTCTTGACTGCTGTGGAATACTGGTTCTGGTAATGCCTTTCGGTTAACCTTTTGATTGGGTGTTAAAGGTATTTGGTCAATTACCATGAAGCAAACTGGTAC